>JAAETT010000093.1 GCA_024228115.1 bacterium | reverse complement strand
GAAGCACACTCCGCATTCGCGCCACGGAATGGGCATCGACCACCCAAAACGAGATCCGTCAGCGTCAATCGCCGCGCGGCACGCTGAAACATTGGAAAGCCAGCTTCTCAGCCAACTTTCGTGCATAGTTCAGGCTAGTGCGGCTGATCCAACTGTCGAACCTTTACGCCCGCTTCGCGGAGCAGCCCGACCGAGACATGCCCGAGCGGATACTCAGCACTGAACACGACTTCCGCGATCCCCGCGTTGATCATCATCTTTGTGCACATTAGGCATGGGCATAGTGTCGAGTAGAGAGTGGCGCCACGCACACTAACTCCGTGATAGGCGCTTTGCGTGATCGCGTTCTCTTCGGCGTGGGAGCAGACACACTCGCCGAGGTCTGAACCGCCAGGACCAAAGCTGTTGCAGCGGGGGCAGCCACCCTCATTGCAGTTGGTGGTTCCCCGTGGCGTACCGTTGTATCCAGTAGCGACGATCCGCTTGTCGATCGTCAAGACTGCAGCCACCTTTCGCTTTACACAGTTGCTCCGAGATGCCACGACTCGGGCGATACTCATGAAATACTCATCCCAGCCTGGACGCTCGAAGAAGAGGTTGTCGCGAAGGAGGCCTTGAACCGCTCCCTGCAGGCCATCGAGTTCGCCGTCGTTTCGGATGGTATGGTCGGCAAGTTC
Organism: bacterium; assembly: GCA_024228115.1. Taxonomy (NCBI): domain Bacteria; species bacterium. The sequence continues at coordinate 12,149 of JAAETT010000093.1, read as the reverse complement.
ACGGACCGCGAGCAGCTGCTGGCCAGCCGGGTCCTCGCTTACGAGTTCGGAACCTTCCAAGCGGCGCAACTCTGCCAACGTCTCCGGATCACCTTGGCGGTTTCGATCTCGCATTCGCCGAAATCGGATCTCTTCGTCTGCATCGATCCATAGAAGGCGAAAATCTGAAGCCAGTTCCCGGAGCACCTCGACCTCTGCCGGGTGACGGATCGAATCGATCACGTAGTTGTGGTTCGGCTCCAGGAAACCCATGAGGCGACGCGCCAGCGCGCTTGGCCCTTCCGTCTCCCGAAGAGCCGTGCCGGTTTCGATCATCAGCTCTCGAGTCTCCTTCAACCCCTTGCGAGCGAGTTCTTTGCGGATCACGTCCGAAAGAGACCACGCCGAGAAGCTGCAACCTTGAAGGAAGGAGACGACCTCCCCTTTTCCGGCCGCGTACAGGCCGGAGACTCCGATGATCATTCCGCCATTTCCTCCGCCGCAGCTTCACGCGGAGCTGCCGCTGGCAGAGTCTAGGTCAAGGTCGGGCTCCGGGACATCGCGCCATTTCCGGGATCGCGGGTTCAACCTGGCAGCCCACCACCAATCTCCAGTACAGACTTCGAGACTGCCACCAAACCGAGGCTAGATGCGATCTCACCTGCTTCACGAAGCTCTGCCTTGGCCTGCGAGATTTCGGTTCGGAGCCCAGTCTCTAGCCTTGCTCGGGCAAGGTCGGTCAACGTGTACGCTCGCCATACGATGCAGCTTGCTCGGCTGTCGGCCTCCGCTGCCTCTTCCAAACAAGTAATTGCAGCCATGTACTCGCCCTCTGAAGAGTAGAGCCGTCCAACCACGCGACCGACAATTCCCCATGTGAATACCCCGTAGCCCGCTGTAGGCCGCTGTCCCAGGTAGGGCTGGAGGCGCTCGCGAAATCTAGGTCCGTCTTCTTTGATTCCCAGCCCGAGGGAAGCCTCGGCAATGTATGTCAGCACACAGAGCCACACATTGTCCTCAGCGTGATCGGCGACAGCGGCGCCCATCGCTCGATAGTCGAGCATTGCCAGGCTCGTTTCCCCTGCCCGTTCCGCGAACAGCGCCCGACCCGCTCGCCAGATCGCGAAGGCAGGAAAATCTTCGAGCATCCTCGACATGCCGGGAAGTACGTCGCGAAACTGCCCAAAATGGAACGCCTTCAAGACACCCAGCCCTTCGCAGCTTTGTGTCAGATTGGCGTCATCGTACGGCTCTCCGAGCCGCGCCATTTCCTTTGTCATGCGTTCCATCTCAAGCCAGTTTCCCTCATCCAGCGCCAGGCTTGCCTTGTAGAGCGCGGGGTACCAACGGCTCTCGGGAGCCCCCGGCTTTTGGACGAGGGTTTCTAGACGAGCGATCTCGCGTTCACGCTGGGCCCTCTGGCCCAACTCGGCCAACGTGGAAATGCGGAAGATTCGCGCAACGGTCTCGATCTGTGCGTCTCCCGCGTCGGCTGCTGCGGCCGCCAATCCGGACACGGCGTTCAGGCGTGTCCGAACATCTCTTGGTTGCCACAGGGCAGCAACTCGGAAGAGGTCGACGAACAACCTGGAGCTGCGGTCTCCAGCGCCTTGGGCCGCCTGTTCCGCAGCTTCGAGCAGCTCTTCCCGCTCGCTCAGAGAGCCGGGCTCCCAATACAGCGTCATCGCGAGGCGGGCGAGGAGGCGTGAGCGCTCCGCGTGGGCATCCGCCGGAACATGGGTCAGGGAACGCCGGATTACTGAGACGGCAACCTCATCGACCCTGCCTGCCTCGATCGAGGCCACGCCCGAGGCGACCATCAATGATGCCTCGCAGCCGATCCGCCAATCGCCTGCCTGCTCGGCGATCGTCATGGCCTCGAGGATGTTCGTTCTCGCTTCTTCCTTCTGCCCCATCGCCTTGAGAGCTGCCGCGAGGTCGATCGCGGCCCGTGGCTCAAGGTTGCGGCACACATCGTGCTCGCGGATCAGGGAAAGCGCACGTCTGCAGTGGAACGCGGCCTCCGAGAAAGCCCCTCTCGAGAGCGCCTCGTGGCCCGCGAAGGCTGAATACTCCGTGCCTGGTTCGGCACCTGAAAGGGAGATGGCTTCGACGTAGTGATACGCCAATTCCGACGATTGCTTCTCTCCCACGCCGAACTCTTCCAACGTCTTCGCGACCAGGTAGTGAAACTCCGTCTTCCTGCTTGGGCCGAGTCGACCGTAGATGGCATCGCGAACCAGAGCGTGAGAGAAGCGCGCGTACCCGCCAGCAGAGTTCCGCGAATGTACGAGGGATGCATCTTCCGCCAGCCCGAGGTCTTCGAGCGTTTCACTCTCGGAACGATCGAGCACGGATGAGACCTGGGCGATCGAGAACTCTCGTCCGAAGACCGATGCCACAGCGAGCGTCTGCTGGCACCGTTCCGGGAGAAGGTCGACGCGCGCCTCGGCCGCGACCACCGCGCTGGTGGGGAGCTCCGGATTTTCGGACGAGGCCGGCTGCGAGAGGAGTTGGGTGAGAAAGAGCGGATTTCCGCCGGACAGCTGATAGATCCGATCGAATCGTGCGACGTCGAGTTCACCAGACATCTCGTCCGCCAGGGTTCGTGCCGCTCGCGCGTCCAGGGGTGCGGCATCGATGATCTCCGCCTGCCGCTCCAAGCACCGTAAGGCCTCGAGGCGCTCGGGGGGCCATTCCACTTCGCTTGTGCGATAGGCGGCCAGGACGAAGATGGGACACGGCCTCATCTCTTCGCACAAGAAGACGAGTTGCCGAAATGAAGCATCGTCGGCCCTGTGGAGATCGTCGATCACCAGAACAATCGGAATACGCGCAGCCGCCTCCCGCCACAACTCAGAGGTCATGTCCATCGCTCCAAAGTGGGTGGGCTCGATCCCACGAGCCGACCCGCTTGGCTGGCCGGGCCGATGAAGCCAAGCCTCGGCGGCCTCCGAGAGTTGTGTTTCCCCCAGCACAGTCGCAAAATCCCGTAGGCCCCTCGCCATCTGGATCCACGGCCACAACGCGGGGGCACCTGGCTCTTCGGAGCACCGACCGACCACCACCGAATGCCCGCGTTCACGGGCGCTCGTCGCAAACTCGCTCCACAGCCGTGTCTTCCCCGCACCGGGCTCTCCGCGGATCAGCGCGAACTTCGGGCGCCCTTCACGAGCTTCGTGAAGCAGGGATAGAAGTGTTTCCATTTCCCCTGCCCGCCCCACGAACGGGGAACCCTGAGCCGCTGCCGCGGCATCCAAGCTCACAGGGGCTATGAACTTCACGCCCCTTCCGCGCACGGTCTCGATCAGCCGTGGCTCCTTCGCTGTATCTCCAAGCACGCGCCGTGCCGCGTAGAGCGCCTGGGAAAGGACATGATCCGAGACGTGGCCCCCCTCCCAGACCCTCTCGAGGAGTTCATCTCGAGCCACGATCCGATCCCGTTGCTCTACGAGACGGATGATCAGAGCCAGAACGCGAGGCTCCACGGCAACCACGTTGCCGTCGCGACGTATCCGGAGTTCGGAATCGTCCAGTTCGAAGTCGAGAAAGCGATAGATCAATGGGCGATGGATGAGGTCGGATGCCTCGTCTTGGATGAGTAGCGTTTGTGTCGCCTCAGTTCATCTCCACGGCCAGTGGCTTCCCCGCACCGGCTCTGTCAGCCTCCGCCCATGCGCATCCTCGTCACCGGAGCCCGCGGCCTGGTTGGCCGTCTCCTCCTGCCTCGGCTGGAAGCGGACGGCCACGAGACGATCGGTTGTGATCTCGAAGTGGATGTCGCGGATGGAGCGGCAATTGGCGGGCTCGTGGCGGAGGTCGCGCCAGAAGCGATCGTCCATCTCGCTGCCATTTCGGCAACGCGAAATCCAGATGACGACCCGGCGGAGATCTTTCGGATCAACTACGGCGGCGTGGGTTGCGTGCTCGGGGCGATGCGGGCGCATGTGCCTGGTGCGCGGTTGTTGTTGGTGACGTCAGGCCTGATCTATGGCACGGGCTTGGCCGAGCATGAGTCGTTCGATGAATCGGCGCCGCTTCGGCCGCGCGGCGCCTACGGTTGGAGCAAGGCGGCGGGGGATCGCCTGGCTGCCTACCAGGCCGCGGAAACTGGCCTGGATCTGGTTCGGGTTCGGCCGTTCAACCACACCGGGCCGGGGCGGCGGGAGGATTTCGTGGAGGCAAAGCTGGCCAAGCAGCTCGCAGCCATCGAGCGCGGCATGCAAGAGCCGGTGGTCGAGGCGTGGAACGTCGAAGGCACCCGCGATTTCCTGGATGTCGAGGATGTGATCGACGCCTATGCCTTGCTGCTCTCACCCGAGATGCCGCCGGGGGTGTACAACGTGGCGAGCGGCCGCGGGCTGCGCATTCGCGAGATCTTCGAGCGGTTGCTTGCCCAAAGCACGGCGGAAGCAGAGCTCAGGGTGTCGGCGGAGGCGCAAGATGCTTCGGATCGGAGCGTTGGCTGTGCCGATCGGCTGCGAGCCACCACAGGTTGGGCTCCCAAGCGCGATCTGGACGACACGTTGGGGCGCTTGCTCGAAAGCTGGCGGGGCGCGTTGGCCTCTTCCTAGGCCGAACCCACGGCCGAAGAATCAGCTGCCTTCCGTGAGCCCGCCCAGGATCTCGACAAGGTCCACGCGGATGGGCATGAAATACAGCGAAGCCTCGCATTCGGCAGCCCAGGCCATCGCATGCTCGGCATAACGTCGGTTCCAGGCCAGGGTGGGCTCGAAATCTCGTGGCAGGAAGGCGAGGTTGCGTCGCTCCCAGTAGCGTCGTGTGGAGGCCGCCATGACTGGAGATACGCCCCAGTAGACACGCTCGCCCGCGAGCAGATCTGCCCAGACGTCCTGGTATCGCAGATCGAAGAACGGCTGGGTGAAGAAGCCGTCTGCACCGGCCTCGCGTTTCTCTCTTGCATAGGCGCACTCACGTGAGGGGCTCGCGCGGTAGGGATCGAGCGCCGCGTAGATGGTGAGGCCAGGCAAGGTCTCGCGCAGGGCTCGGATGAGTTGGACGCTCGTGGTCCCGCCGGCCGGAGCTCGGCCGTCCGGGGTGTCGCCCTGCACGATGATGACCTCTTCGAGATTGGCCTCGACCAGGTGCTGCTTCAGGAGATCCAACGAGAGCGGCGCGTGCTCGGCGCCCATCAAATCGACATCCATCGCCCGGAGGTGCGGGATGGCGCGGTTGACACGGCCCAGAGCCGTCCGGCAGGCCTCCCAGCTTCGCAATCGGAACCGGGGCAGATCCGGGATGTTGACCGTGTCGAAGCCGGGGAGACACTCGCGAATTCGCTGCAGATCGGCCTGGAGAGAGGCCTCCGTGCGGGGGATCAGCTCGATCGAATGCGGCAGCATCCGAATACATTACTCTATCCGGATATAGTAATGCAAGAAATTGCCAGCCAATGATCACCGAGCGCATCTTGATGCCGCCGGCTCTCCACGGCTTCGAGGCCGACCCCCGCCAATGCCTCGTCCACAAGGGCCTGTTCCTCGTCGAGAAGGCCCGAGAGGATCACCCGCCCTCCTGCGCTGCAACGGGCGCGAATCGCCTCCAAAAGCGGGAAGAGCTCCGCCCGGATCATATTGGCCAACACCAGATCGAAGGGCCTCTCTCCCAGCCCCTCGATCGGGCCTGTCCACACGCTCAATCCAGCCGTGAGACGGTTGCGAGCCGCATTTTCCCAGGTGGCCTCGGTCGCCAACGGATCGAGATCCAGGGCCACGGCCTGCTTCGCTCCGAGGCCCAGCGCGGCCAACGCGAGCACACCGGTACCGCAGCCCACGTCGAGCACCCGCTGCTCTGCGATCGCCGCCTGGGGCAACGCGTCCAGCAGGTCGAGGGCGAGCCGGGTAGAGGCATGGCCTCCCGTGCCGAAAGCCTGGCCCGGATCGATCACAAGAGCGATCTGGCCCGGCGAGGGTTCAAAGGGAACGAACGAGGGAGTAACCGCCAGCCGCGGGCTCACGACGATGGGCTCGAGCCCCTCCTTCCAGGCTTCACTCCAGGCCACTTCCGCGATGGGTACGGGAACCCCGATGTGCAGCTCCTCACCAAGGGCGTCGCGCAGGGCAGCCTCCACGGCTTCCCCGTCCTCCGCGCCCACGAACATGATCAGCGAGGGCGGAGGGCCGTTGCGTTCCTCGGCACCCAGGGCGCCGGCCGCCACTCCCAGGGCGAGGGCGCGCTCGCGGGCATCCTGGCTACCGCCCTCCACCGTAACGCTCACGTAGCTGCTCAAACCTGCCGAAGGTAGCGGAGAGCGCGCGAGGCCCATTTGGAGAACCCCCAGTCCCGACCTCTGGAAGCCACAGCTGCCGCGCAGTTGGCGGCTGCATTGCACGCGAACTGCGAGCGCGCGCTGCGCGGCAAGCCCCACGTGGTCGAACGCGCGGTGGAGACCCTGATCGCTGGGGGGCACCTGCTCCTCGAGGATGTCCCGGGAGTGGGCAAGACGACGCTTGCCGCGGCTCTGGCCCGGAGCGTCGCCGGGAGTTTCCGGCGCATCCAGTTCACGAGCGATCTCCTCCCGAGCGACGTGATTGGCGCTGCCCTGCCTGAAATCGCGGAAGGCCGCCCCACGGGCGCGCTCGTCTTCCACCCAGGCCCGTTGTTCGCCCATGTCGTCCTCGCGGACGAGATCAATCGGGCCAGCCCCAAGACCCAATCGGCCTTGCTGGAGGCGATGGCCGAGGGGCACGTCACGGTGGACGGCGAGCTCCACCCTCTCCCCCAGCCCTTCTTCGTGGTGGCGACACAGAATCCCGCCGAGCACGCGGGAACGCATGCGTTGCCCGAATCGCAACTCGACCGTTTTCATGCACGCATCTCGATCGGGTATCCGTCACCGGAAGACGAAGCCGCCGTGCTGCGTGACGATCCGGCCGTGACCGCCCTGCCCCAGCTCGAAGCCGTGATCACGCCAGCCCAGCTCTTGGCGCTTCGCGCCTGTGCCGGGCGCGTGAAATTCGATGATGCGCTGGTCGCCTACCTCCTGGCGATCGTTGCCGAGACCCGTGAGCACGAAGCGGTGCGCATTGGCGCATCGACGCGCGCTGCCCTCGCGCTTCGCCACGCGGCCCAGGCGCACGCGCTGGTCGATGGCCGTGATTTCGCCATCCCGGAGGACGTGAAAGAACTCGCGTCGGACGTCCTTGCCCATCGCCTGGTCTTCGATGCCCACGCGCAGGCAGGTGCATCTTCCGAGGAAGCCCGGTGGATCCTGCAGGAGATCCTCGAGCGGGTGCCGGTTCCGCTGTGAAGAAAGGCCGAGCGAGCCTCGGTTGGCGCCTGCGCCGCAGCCTTCGCCCGCCCCGATCGCTCAAGCCCACCCGCGCGGGCTGGAGCTTCTTCGCGCTGACGCTGGGTGTCGGCTTTGCCTCGCTCAACACCGGCAACAACCTGCTCTACATGGTCCTCTCGGTCATGCTCGGTTTCCTCGTGCTTTCCGGCGTGTTCTCTGAGGCCGCATTGCGCCATCTCAGCGTGCGCCGAAAGCTGCCGCGGGAAATCTTCGCCGGCACCCCGGCCACCATCGCATACGAGGTACGCAACAAGAAACGCCGCGTGCCGAGCTACGCAATCGTCGTCGAGGATCTCGCCGGCTTCGATCTCTTCCAGACGTCGCCCGCCACGCGCGCGTTCTTCTTCTTCATTCCTGGGGAAGCCGCCATCTCACGTATCACCCGCTGGATCCCCGAGCGCCGAGGAGAGATGAGCTTCGCGGGTTTCCGCGTCTGGACACGGTTCCCCTTCGGTTTGTTCGTGAAGGCCGCCGTCTTCGAGGGTCCGCAGACGGTGCTCGTCTATCCGGAACCCGCCCCGCAAGGACAGCTCGCGGAAGGCAATGTCAACAGCGAGGCTCGCGGCGAACGCAGTTCGAGCCGAGCCGGTGACAGCCCGGAGGCGGCGGGCGTGCGCAGCTATGCCCCCGGCGACAGCTTCCGACGTGTCCACTGGCCCCATAGCCTCAAGGCATCCAGCCTCCTGGTACGCGATCGCGAACAGGAAGACAGGCCCGAACTCGTGGTAACCCTCGCAACCGCAGGGGCAACGCCCGGCCCCGCCTTCGAAGCCGAAGTCAGCCGGGCGACCGGCCAGATCCTGCGCCACATGGCCGAGGGCTGGCGGGTGGGCCTGCGCACCGACGATCACTTCCTGCTCCCGCGCGATGGCGAGCAAGCACGGCGAGAAATGCTGAGGCTGCTTGCCCAGGTTCAACCAGGCTGCGCTGAGAGCGCCGGGCACGCCGCGTGAGCCGCACCGAATTCCGCGAACATTCGACTTCCCCCCGGCCGCGGTCGGCCGTGGTGATGGTCGCGCTTGCGACGCTCACCCTCGCGATCACCGAGCAGATCTCGCCCGTGGTGCTGGGCGTGACGGTGGCATGCATTGCGTTCACGGCCTGGCAACAAGATCGTCGCTATGCGTGGCAAGAGAATCGCATCCTCTTGAACGCAGGATTGATCGCGTGTCTCTTCGTGGCTGGAAACCTGATGCGAAGCGGGCTCGCGGTCGTTGCGCTCGCCCATTTTGCGGTGCTTGCCCAGGGGCTCCAGCTCCTCGATGCCCGCGCCAGGCGATCCGAGTTCCTGCTCGTGGCCCTGTCCGTGTTCCAGGTCATCCTTGCGGCGAACCTCACCGATCATCTTGCTTTCCCCCCGTTGCTGATCCTCTTCACGATGGCGACGGTCTGGACCCTCACGGTGCACACCTTGCGGGCCGAGGCGCTCGAAATGGGAGAGCCCCAGGCCGCCCAGCGTGCGATCTCCGGCCCTCTCCTGCGCACGACCACCTTTGCCAGCCTGCTCTCGATTCTCCTCGCCGTGTTCCTCTTCCCGATGCTGCCCCGCATTCGTTCGGGATCGCTGGTCTCGACAGGGATCGGCTCTCCGATGGCGGTCGCGGGCTTCTCGGAGAACGTGGAGCTGGGCGATCTGGGACGAATCCGGATGGATCCGGAAGTCGTGCTGCGGGTCGAGCCGATCGACGGGGCTCTTCCCTCGCCTCAGGATCGCTATTGGCGAGGCCTGGCGTTCGATCACTTCGATGGACACCGTTGGGCGATCACGCCCTCCGAGCGAGCCTCGATCAAGGGAGACACCGAGATCGGGCTGGATCTCGGGGTTCGCCGGCTCGGCGATCAGATCCGCCAACGCATCACGCGAGAGAAGCTCGCAACGGGCGTGATCTTCTCACCCGGATTGGCCACGGTCGTTCGCGGGGATGTGGGCCGCCTGCAACACGACGCCGGTGGCTCGCTGTACGGAATGCGTACCGCGGGGGATCGCGTCGACTACCAGGTAGCCGCCGATGTCCGAACGCCGGAGCATATGCAGCTGGGGGGTGACGCCGCCGTGCCCCCGGTCGAAGCGGGCGAGCGTTACCTGCAGCTCCCAAAGCTCGACCCCGCGGTGGCCGAGCTCGCGTTGGAGCTGGTTGCGGATGCGACGACCGATGCGGACCGCGCGGCCGCGCTCGAACGCCACCTTCGGAGCCAGGGCCGGTACACGAACGACGTCCCCAGCCACGGAAACGGTATCCGTTCGCCCGTCGAGTCTTTTCTTCTGGAACGAACGGAAGGCCACTGCGAGTACTTCGCAAGCTCGATGGTCGTACTCGCCCGCAGTGCGGGGCTGCCCGCACGTCTCGTGAATGGTTTTGCGGGGGGCGTCGGCAATCCAATTGGCGGCTTCCTCGAAGTGACTCAATCCGATGCCCATACCTGGGTCGAGATCCACTACCAGCAAGCCGGCTGGGTCCGCTATGACCCGACGCCCGCCGGGCTTCGAATGGCAGGTGCGGCCGCGCTACGCGGCGAACGCTGGCTGGCGAGCCTGAGTAGTGCGGCCGAATTGTGGTGGTTCCGGATCGTCGATTTCGATCGGAACAGCCAGGGCCGCGTGCTCCGCAAGGCCTGGCTGGCGTGGCACCGCTGGCGCGACACGGGTCGCGCCAGCGCCGCCTTGCCGGAGGCCACCCCATCCTCCGGCTTGCCGCGCCTGCCCCTCGGGTTCTGGCTCGCCGTCGGCGCTGGGCTTCTGGCGATCGTGGGCGTCTTCCGCATTCGTCACCGAAGCGTTCCCGAACTGCCTGCATTCTACGCCCGCGCGCTCAGCCTGCTCGCGCGCAAGGGCTTCAAGCGAAGCCCGGCCACCACAGCGCGGGGTTTCCTGCTCCACGTCGAAGACGCAGCGCCCGCCTCCGCGGGGCCTGCATTCGCTCGCATCACAGAGGCGTACCTGCATCAGCGTTTCGCCGGGATCCCTGCGGGCGATCGGTCACACGATCTCCAGGAGCTGCGTGATAGCCTCCGTTCATGAATCGTTTCGTCTTTCTCGATCGGGACGGCACACTGGTGCGCGATCCAGGCTACGTCCACTGCATCGACGATTATGAGCTGCTGCCTGGCGTGGTCGACGGGCTTCGGCAGCTGCAAGCGGCGGGATGGAAGCTGGCCATCGTCACGAACCAGAGCGGCATCGGCCGCGGCTTCTTCGAGGAGCAGGATTTTCAAGCCTTCCAGAAGCACTTGATCGATGATCTGGCGGCGCAGGGTGTCCGCATCGAAGCGACTTTTCACTGCCCCCACGCGCCGAACGACGGCTGTTCCTGCCGCAAGCCTGCCCCGGGTCTCCTCGAACGAGCACGCGACGAACTCGGCGCCGCGCTCTTGGACTCGTGGATGATTGGCGACAGTGCCCGCGACGGCGAAGCCGCTGCTGCCGCTGGACTGGGGGGCTCCATCTGGATTGGCGGTCCAGAGCAGAACCGTCCGAAGAGGTGCGAAGCCGCGGCCGACTTCGCGAAGGCCGCGAAGCGACTTTCCTGAACGCTCTCGGCAGCTTGCCTACGAATCAGGTGCATCCCCTTGACGTTCGGGAGCCGCGCGCTGAAACGCATCGAGGCCCTGGCAGGCATTGAAGATGCGAGCGAGGGTCGGCCAATCGGCGAGATCCCCTCCACTGTTTCGCATCCAGTTGACGACCTGGGGAACGACGCAGACATCCGCCAAGCTGGGCTCGTCACCAGCACAGAACTGGCCGGTTTCGGAGCTTGCGGCCAGCATGCGTTCGAAAACACCGAGACCCCTCGAAACCCAGTGCCGGTACCAGCGGAAGCGGTCGGGGTCGGTCACGCCAAGAGGGTCTGCCAGATACGTGAACGGACCGGTGTTCTGCAGCGGCTGGGTGTCGGCCACGATCAAGAGAGCCAATTCACGCACGTGAGCCCGGGCTGCGGGAGATTTCGGGAGCAAGGGCCGTTCCGGATGGCACTCCTCCAGATACTCCAGGATCGCAAGGGCCTGACCGAGCCGAACATCGCCATCGATCAGAAAAGGGACTCGGCCATTCGGGTTCTCCGCCAGGAACTCGGGAGCCAATTGTTCGCCCCGGCTGAGATCCACATAGATGTCTTCGCGGGCGAGGCCCTTCCACTCGAGGGCAATGCGTACGCGGTAGCTCGCGGAGGAGCGGTGGTAGGTATAGAGCCGCATCGTTCCGTCAGCCTTCCTGTCTGTGCCCACACGGAATCTACCGCGTCAAGCGGGCGCCCGGCCCAACCGATTCGAGAACCGTATGCTGCACCTCATGCGAACCCTCCGGCGTCTTGCGCTCTTCATCCTTCCTCTTGCCCTCCTCCTCTCATGCCAGGCCGACGATGAGGAGAAGCTCGAAACGGCCCGGAAGGCGGTCCCCGAGGCGCTCCAACGAGGCGACCGGATGGCGGCTCGCCGCGCCGCAGCGGAACTCGGCAGCGAGGTGCCGGGCAACGCCGCCCGAGCGGTCGAGATGGCCGAGTTGCTGGTACTGGCGGGTGAAACACCCCGAGCCATGTGGCTGCTCGAATCCGCGTCGGAAAAATATCCAGGCGACGCCGACCTGGGGATCGCGATGGCCTTGGTCGCCCTGCGGCTCGGCAACCCGAGCCTGGCGCGCACGGCGAGTGAGCGGATTCCTCCGGGCTCCCCCCGGCACGCTACCGCCCTCATCCTGCGTGCCCAGGCGGAACTCGGCCTCGGACTGTTGGCGATCACGAGAAACCGTAGAAATCTGATCATCTAGCCGTGGTCGCGCGCGAGTGCTGGTTTCTCGTCAGAACGGCGAATCGGTGTCGGTCGGATCGGTGTCGAGTTCGCGATCGAGAGCCGCGAGGTAGTG
>JAAETT010000092.1 GCA_024228115.1 bacterium | reverse complement strand
CCTCAGAGTAAAATGGGAGTCAGATTTGAACTCAGCATACTTAGAAACCTAGGTTTTGTAAATTTTAGCTAAATTAGACAATCTTTTACAATATGCAAACTTCTACAGTAACCTACAGTAACCCAGCAACCTCAGAGTAATATGGTAGTCATATTTGAACTCAACATACTTAGAAACCCAGGTTTTGTAAATTTTTAGGTAAAACCTGTTAAAATTGGTCTAAAATTTGTTTTACACTGTCTAATCTAATCTTTGCACGGTCTAAATTTTCTAAAGAGTAAAATGGTAGTCATATTTGAACTCAGCATACTTAGAAACCCAGGTTTTGTAAATTTTTAGCTAAAACCTGTTAAAATTGGTCTAAAAATTTTTTTTACACTGTCTAATCTTTGCACGGTCTAAATTTTCTAAAGAGTGAAATGGTAGTCATATTTGAACTCAGCATACTTAGAAACCCAGGCTTTGTAAATTTTTAGCTAGCTAAAACCTGTTAAAATTGGTCTAAAAAATTACAAAAATTTTTTTACACTGTCTAATTTTTGCACGGTCTAAATTTTTAAAATTTGAAAATATGACTGTGATCTGTCTGGGAGGTTGGCGAATCTTTTAAGCTCAACGCGGACAAAATCGGTTAGAAATTGAGAGAATGTATTGGCAACAGACAAACAAACAAACAAACAGACAGACAGACAAGCAAACAAACACACAGCTTGGCTATTTATATCCATTGTGTGGCTGGCGCAAGTATGTATATGGATTCAAATTGATAACCAGCTTCAAATTGATAACCAGATCTGCTGGTTATCGATTTGATGCTATTTATATAGTAGATCTCCAAAAGCCAAGTCAGGGGTACATTTTTATAGTAAATCCAAGTATCAGTTGCAGTGT
>JAAETT010000091.1 GCA_024228115.1 bacterium | reverse complement strand
TCAGCCTTCCCGACGCGCGGTTCTAGAGAGCGTTCCCTCACGACGGAGCACGGTCATGCGGCTCGGCCTCAGGCAACCCGCGGATATCAGAGTGACTCGTCGTCGAAGCGATCTCGTTCCGTCCACTCCTCTCCTCCATCTTTTCGAAAGGACTTGACGCCGGTCGCTCCATATCAGTTGTAGAGATTGTTGATGGGCGTGGCCTCGCGAGGCTTCCAGGCCGGGCTGTGACTCACCCGCGCGTCCTCGAACATCCAGCGTCGGTCGAATCTTGGGCAGCCACCATGCGGGTGGCCGCCCTGAAAATTGGATGAAAGCGAAATGGGTCAAAGCGGCCAGATCAGGGGCACGAGTACGAGGCTCACTGCGAGGAAGATCAGCATCAGCGGCAGGCCAACCTTCAAGTAATCGGTGAATTGGTAGCCGCCGGGTGAGAAGACCAGGATGTTGGTGGTCGTCCCGATCGGTGTCAGGAACGCGGTGGACGCGCTGACCGCGACGATCATCAGGAGGGGGTGGGGCGACACGCCCAGGCTGACCGCGGCCTGCATCACGATCGGCGCGACCAACACCGCGGTGGCTGTGTTGTTGATCACCTGGCTGAAGCCGGTGGTGAGCAGGAAGACGCCGGCCATGAGTGCCACCGGCGACAGGTCTCCCAGGGTGTTGACGAGGCCCTCGGCGACGACACGCGCGCCCCCGGTGGTCTCCAGCGCCACGCCCATCGGGATCATCGCCGCGATCAGGACGACGCTCGACCAGCTGATCGAGCGGTAGGCCTCGCGCGCCGACACGCAACCGCCCAGGACCATGGCCGCTGCCGCGATCAAGGCCGCGATCACGGTCGACACGATCCCGGACACCATCAGCACGACCATGCCGGCCAGCGCGGCCACGGCCACGCCGGCGCGCGGGCGCAGGCCGGTGACTTCTGTCGCCATCGCCTCGGGCGTGCCGACCACCACGAAGTTGCGCCGCTCGCTCTGCAGCTCTCCGATCGCTTCCCACGTCCCGCGCACGAGCAGGGAGTCGCCGAACTCCAACGTCATCTCCTTGCCGTCGACGACCGGCTTGCCGCGCCGCCGCACCGCCAGCACATGCACTGGGAAGCGCTCGGAGATCTGCCCCACCGCCATCGGTCGCCCGAGGTACTCCGACCGCGGCGTCGGGATGACCTCTGCCAACCCGATCTCCTTCGAAACGAACTCACCCGGATCGTCGGTCGGCGGTTCCAGGCCGAGGCCGAGCTCGTGCATGAGCCGGTCGATGGTCTCGGACGGCGCCCGCACGACGAGGATGTCGTCGTGTTGCAGGACGACGTCCGGCGCGATCTCGCGCCCCTCGATCCGCAACAGGGGCGCGCCGTAGTTCGGGCCCAGCGCCGCCTCCGTCGCCGTCTTCCCGATGAGGGTCGACTTGGACCGTACCCGCAGGCGGAACTGGTTCTCCCCCAGCGAGTACGCGGCCGCGAGATCCGCGAGATCGGCGGCGACGTCGACCGGCCGCTGGTCCGCGGACCGGTCCGGCAAGACCCTGCGTCCGACGAGCGCCATGTAGGCGACGGCCGCGACCAGCAGTGGCCCGCCGATCAAGGCGAACTCGAAAAAGCTGAAGGGGCGTAACCCCGACTGCTCGAGCGTCTGCGCGACGACGATGTTGGGCGGCGTGCCGGTCAGCGTGAGCAGACCGCCGGTGTTTGCGGCAAACGCGAGCGGCATGAGGAACTTGGACGGTACGCTTCCGACTGTCCACGCCGCCGCCACGACGGCCGGCAACAGCGTCGCGACCGTGCCCGTGTTGCTGATGAACGCGGACAGGCCCGCGGTGCCGGCCATGACGACGACGAGCAGCCGGAGCTTGGAGCCCCGCGCCGCCTCGAGGAGCCGCTTGCCTCCCCAGCCGGTCACACCGGTCTGCGACAGCCCTTCGCCTACGACGAAGAGCGCCGCGATCATCACGACGGTTGGGTTGCCGAACCCTGACAGCGCGTCGTTCGTATCGATCACGCCGGACAGCGCGAGCGCGAGAAGCGAGAGCAGTGCGACCAGGTCCGGCGACCACCGCCCCCACACGAACAGCACGATGGTGACGCCCAGGATGACGAAGGTCGTGGTCATCTCTGGCCCGCGGCGAGGGAGAAGTGATCTTCCCGCTGTTCTGATCCGTCAGCGTACCCGATGTAGCCAATTGAGAAACAGGCGGTTGTGCTTTGTCTGACTTCCAGACGGTGGTCTTTCGGTGCACACTTCATCCATCCATCTCCGTTCGAACTGTGGGCCTCCCGCCAAGAGCGGATTTGCCCCGGTGAGACGAGCGGCGGGTCGCCCGGCTACGCCTTGGACGCGGTGATCTCCGCTGGCAGCACGGTGCGCGCGATGTGACGGGCGTTGCCGTAGATGCGCTTCAGGATCTCGACGGCCTCCATCTCGATCCGGAAGACGCGCAGACGCGTATCGGGATCGTCTCGCTCCATCGCAGCCGCCTGGTGGCGCAGGGCCTCGTCCCGATGGCGGCGAATGTCCGCCCGCGCCACGAGCACGGCCTGGGCCGCGCGCTCGTCCTCCGAAACGACCGCGCTCAAGGCGGTCCCGAGGGCCTCGCCCACGTCGTCGTACATCGCCCCGAGGATCGCCTGCATCGTCTCGCTCGCCCGGCGGTCGAGCTCCATGACCTTCTGGCCGAGAGCGACGATGTCGGTCGAAATCACGCTGGCCGTGGCCTCGAGCTGGGCCGTGGCCCCCATGAGGTCGGTGAACTGCTCGCTCTCACGGTCGGTCAGCTCGCGCTTTCGCTGCTCGCGCAGGAAGCTCAGCACCTCGGCGGCCAACAGCTCGACCTGCTGGCCCATCTGGGTGATCGCTTCGAAGCGCTCGGGAGAGCGTTCCTGGAGGGCTGGGAGCATCTCCGAGTACATGCTTCGAACCGTCTCCCCGATGTGCCCCAGCTCGAAGCGCACCTGCTGGAGGGCGACCGAGGGCACGTCGAGCAGCTCGCGATCGAGGAAGCGCGGCTTGGCGATCACCCGTTCGGGCTCCTCGCGGTCGGGCACGATGCGGACGACCACCGCTGCGAGAACCGCCGTGAAGGGAAGAAAGACCATCGAGTTGAAGACGTTGAACAAGGTGTGGGCGTTGGCGATCTGGCGCGGCACCTCCGCCGCCAGCCTGGCCACACCCTCGAGCTCGGGCGCCGACGGGGAGAAGCGCCGCACCCACTCGGCCAGCTCGGGGATGAACGCGACCCAGAGCAGGACCCCCAGGATGTTGAAGAGCACGTGGGCTGCCGCCGCGCGCACCGCCTCCACCGGCTTGCCGATCGCCGCCAGCACGGCGGTGACACAGGTGCCGATGTTGGCGCCGAAGGCCAGCGCAATGCCCGCCGGCAACCCGATCAGACCGTCGGCGGCCATGACGATGGCGATCCCCATCGTCGCCGCAGAGCTTTGCACCAAGCCCGTGAAGACCGCCCCCACCAGGATGCCGAGGGCCGGTCGCTCCATCCCGGCCATCAGGTCGAGGAAGGGCCCGAAGCTGCGCAGCGGGTTCATGCCGTCGCTCATGACGCTCATGCCGAAGAAGACCAGGCCCAGGCCCATCAGCATCTCGCCGCCGTAGCGCGAACGGTCGGTGCTGCCGGCGGTCATCGAGAGGAAGCCCAGGGCCACCATGGGCAGGCCGATCGCCGTGACGTTGAAGGCGATGATCTGGGCAGTGAAGGTCGAGCCCACGTTGGCGCCGAGGATCACGCCGATCGACTGGCCGAGGCTGATCACGCCCGCGGTGATGAAGCCGACCACGAGCACCGTCGTCACCGAGGACGAGTTGAGCACCGCCGTCACGAAGGCGCCGGTGATCGCGCCCAGCACCCGGTTTCGGGTGAGCCGGGCGAGCACGTCCTTCAGCTGTTCGCCCGCAGCCCCCTTGAGTCCGCGCGAAAGCTGCTCCATGCCGAACAGGAAGAGCGCCAGGCCGCCGAAGAGCTGGGCGCCCATGCTCAGCCAATCGATATCCGGCGCGCCGGCTTCGGCCCCTGGCTCCGCCGCCCAGGCCGCGACGGCGGTGAGGCCACCGGCCCACAGGAGACACGCTCCGATCAATCGCGATGTGATGTGCACGCCGGGATCCCTCCGCTAGCCACTCTATCAACATAGGGCAGCAGGCACGCCCCTGGAGGCGCGGGACCCGGACCGGCGCCATCCGTTCTTGTCTCAAGGCGTAGCGCGGGCTCGGTCTGGAAGTCGAAAACGCGGCAAAGGTTGGGGATAGGAGTTCCAACAGGGGATTCCATGTCCGATATGGGGACCACTTAACAAGTACCCCCGGAGAGATCGAGGCTCATCGCCAAGGGCGCAACCCATTGGGCCGGCTCGGCCGACGAAGGCCTGGGTGCCGGTGGCCAGCTTCTTGACCTGGGAGATCACGCGTCCGGGAGGCGCTGCCGTGGAGACGACATCGAGCAAGACGTTGGAGCCCTCGGCTTCAGTCAGCGCGGCGCGGAGGCGCAGCGCGGATCTATTCCGGGCGCTGGCTCGGCGGGAAGCTCTCGAGGAGCCTATCCAGGTGCTCGCGGATGTTCGCTTCACGCTCTTCGCGGGAAAAGCCCACGTAGAGGGGGCCGTGCCCCGCACCCGTCCAGACCTTTCGATCGGTCTTCGCGTCGAATAGATCGATCCAGAACGATCCGATCGATCGCGAGGCATCCGCAGCGATGATCTCCTGAACGCTCGACCGGTAGACCATCCGGTAATCGACGGGAGGCTGCGAAACGAGTCGGTAGCCGTGTGCCTTGAAGGCCTCCGTCAGGGTCTTCTCGAGCACTTCATCGAGCTCGAGCGCCTCGAGCCGAGGGTCATTGGGGACGAAACTCCGCTCGCGATCGAGGAGGAAGGTCGCCTGCTCGGGAAATCGAACCAGAGGATCGACCGTGACCGAGACTCCGACGTCGGACGAGGCGCAGCCCAAGAAGAGCAGGGCTGTGGAGATGAGGAATGCGGGGAACCGACACATCGGTGAGTCTCCGTGCGCGGTCGCGCACGACTTCGAGGAATGAGAGAGAGCCTAGCGGCGATGCCGGATGAGCGCGTGTCGTTCGACGCCACGCAGCGATCGATGGCCGACCTGCACGCTAGACGCCCGAGTAGGGACGTGATGTCGAGGTTTCCTACGGGGTCCGCAGCGAGGCCTCACGGGAGGGAGGCCCAGGCCGGCCCAGTCGTGCGAGACGTGGCCATTCGGTGGTGGGGATTCGAGCCTGGCCGCCAGAGACTGGTTGAGTTCCTGGAGGACCTGCAGACGGGCTCTGCGCTTGTCGTCGGCGGGGATCACCGACCGGGGATAGGAGTTCCAACAGGGAATTCCATATCCGATAAGGGGATCACTTAACAAGTACCCCGGGGAGATCGAGGCTCATCGCCAAGGGCGCAGCCCATTGGGCCCGGGTCAGTCGCGCGGGCCTGCCCGCGTGTCCAGGTGCCGCTATTCCCGCGGGCGGTTCGCGTTCTCCGGGTCCGCGGGCAGCATGCGTACCTCGATCGGCTCGGTCGCGTCGAGATGCACGTCGCGCTGGGGGAACGCAATGGTGAGGCCGGCCTCGCGA
Source organism: bacterium (assembly GCA_024228115.1). NCBI lineage: Bacteria > bacterium. Next base: position 1,683 of record JAAETT010000091.1, on the reverse strand, counting down.
AAGACACGATCGATCCCGAAACGCACGTCGCTCGCGATCCGGATGCGGCTCAGCATCTCACTGACACGGATCCAGAAGTAGGCGCGGAACTGGAGGGCGTTGTCCCCGAACTCCATGAACAGCACCTGGGGCTTCGGAGAATCGAGGACGTCGTCGATCTCTTCGAGCACCTCCTCGATGACGCGAACGACGTCTTCCGTGGAAGAGCCGTAGACCACGCCCACGTCCACGCTCGCTCGCACGATGTTGTCGGAGAGCGTCCAGTTGATCACGTTCTTCTCGAGGAACGCGCTGTTCGGGACGATGATGTGGATGTTGTCGAAGGTGCGGACGCGGGTGCTCCGGGGGCCGATGTGCTCCACCATCCCGCGGGTCGCGTCCACCTCGCAGATGTCGCCCACCTTGATCGGTCGCTCTACGAGCAGGATCAAGCCGCTGATGAAGTTGTTGATGATGTTCTGCGCGCCCAGGCCGACACCGAGGGCGAGCGCACCACCCGCGATCGTGAACGCAGTGAGCGGGATGTTCACCATGTCCAGGGCGATCAGGAAGAAGACGACCAGGAGGAGGTAGAAGGTGAGGCCCTGCGCTGCGACCGCGGCGCCTGAATCGATGTGGCGGCGCCGCGAGAAGAGGCGCCCCGCCATGCGGCTCAGGAGGCGGGAAACGAGGAAGCCCAGCACGAAGAGCAGCAAGGCGCGTGCGACCTTGCCCACGGTGATGGGCTGGTCGTCCACCGAGGTCAGCTCGGTGTTCCAGATCCCTTCCGCGTTCTCGGCCACACGATCCATCTGCTCGGCGAAGCTCAGCACCGAGAGGCGGCCCTCGAGATCGATGAGCACGCGGGCGACGAAGGACTCGAGCTCCGTGATGCTCCCGAGCTCCCCCTGGTAGAGTTCCTCGAGGCGACGGAGCTGGCGCTCGCGCTCCTTCCAGTTCCGTGGAACGGCACCCGGTGCTTGGATGCGGCCGGACCCTACTGCGACCGCGATCTCGAGCTCCTTGCGGGTGTCGGCGATGCGCGCCTCGACGGAGGAGCGCGACCCGGCGAGATCGCGGGCCACACCACGAACCTCGACGAGCCAGGAGCGGGCCTCGCCGAGGCCGGCCTCTCCGGAGAGGATCCGCGCACGCTGCTCCCATTGGCGACGCTTCAGCTCCTCGCGTCCGAGCTGGTCCTCCAGCACCAGTGCGCGTTGGCGCAGCACCTGGAGTGCGGTGCTGCGGGCATCCAGATCGACCAGCTGGGCCGAGCTCTTCTCCGCAACGGTCTCGAGCCGGCGTTGGAGCCGGTCCAGTCCGTCCTCGGCAGCCCGCGTCTCGATGCGGTTGGCCTCGAGCTGGCGGCGCAGCGCGGCCTCCCGTTCCCGGAGAGGCGACAGCACGGCCTCGAGCCCCGCGCTGGAGATCTCAAGACCCGACTTGAGGAGCGTCAGCACATCGTGTGCGAAGGCTTCTTCCTTCTCGGCGACCGTCTGGTGCAGCTCGGCGTTGCCGAAGCGCAGCAGCGCCACCTGCCGGCGCAGCTCGGCCACCCGGCTCGCTAGCCCGAATAATTCATGAAGAAGTCGCGTTCCTGAATTGAAGAAGGCCCCAGTTGCGGTAGAAACGTGTTGCGACACGCGTTTCCCCTCAACAAGGGCCCCTTCATGAAGCCGGATACTACCGCACAGACTGTCACCT
>JAAETT010000090.1 GCA_024228115.1 bacterium | reverse complement strand
TTCACCTACTGCAATTGCTGTTGTTGTATCTAAATTCCAGCTACCATCTACTACTTCTACTTGGTATAACTTACCATTTACTTCTACATCTAAATAACCTTCTACATTTTTTGCTGTTCCGTTAAATGCTGGTGTTGTATCTGAAGTTACTGTTGTATCTACTAATGTTACTGCATCTGTTATTGTATGTAATGTATATATTATAAATGTATCTGTTACTGGTTCTATTGCATTTCCATCAGCATCTTCTGCATCAATAGTAATTGTATATTCACCATCTTTTAATTCAACTGGAGCATTTCCACCATTTGGAATAGCTGTTGTTGTATCTAAAGTCCAGTTACCATTAGCTTCTGGAGTAACTGTATATACATTCCCATTAATATCTATTGTAAGATCACCGTCTACATTTTTAGATGTTCCACTAAATTCTGGTGTTGTATCATTTGTTTCTACTGTATCTAACACTGTTACAACCGCATCTGTTGTTTTATCAACTGTAAATGTATCTGTTACTGGAACTATTGCATTTCCATCAGCATCTACTGCATTTACAGTAACTGTATAATTTCCTTCATCTAATTCTGTAACTTCTGTTTCACCTACTGCAATTGCTGTTGTTGTATCTAAATTCCATCTACCATCTACTACTTCTACTTGGTATAACTTACCATTTACTTCTACATTTACGTAACCCTCTACATTTTTAGCTGTTCCGTTAAATGCTGGTGTTGTATCTGAAATGAT
>JAAETT010000089.1 GCA_024228115.1 bacterium | reverse complement strand
CGCGCGGCGACGAGCCGCGCAGGTGGCCGGGTTCGCTACGCCGGGGCCGGGTGCAGGCCGGGCGGAGAGCGAGCGCAGCCATAGGTGCAGCCCCGTCGTGCGCGTAGGTTGCCCCGCGGCGAAAGCCGTGAAGGGCAACACCCTGTCCAGCTTTCTTGGCGGCCACCCGATCCCCGGCCGAGCCATTCCGCCCGACCTGCACCCAGCCCCGGCGACTCCCGAGCCTGCATGAGAAGCAGAGCGGCCCAATCCAGGGGGGTGGCTAGCCCGAATAATTCATGAAGAAGTCGCGTTCCTGAATTGAAGAAGGCCCCAGTTGCGGTAGAAACGTGTTGCGACACGCGTTTCCCCTCAACAAGGGCCCCCTTCATGAAGCCGGATTCTACCGCACAGACTGTCACCTTTCCCGACTTGATCTCGAAGCCCGTCGTGGCCGCCTTCGACCAGGAGCACAGCAGCTCCGACGGCGGAGCCTTGTTGCTCAAGGCCATCGACGAGAAGCT
>JAAETT010000088.1 GCA_024228115.1 bacterium | reverse complement strand
CCGTCAAGTCAATCCGATACCGCTTCTTCGACATACGGGCCCCATGAATCGGCCCGCGACACGGCGAGAACCGATTGGCTGCGGGGGACGCAGTGCTTAGCATGACAACACTTCCGCCTTTGGTCGATACAAGGGACTAGCCTGGCATGTCCAGCCGTATCGCCAACAGAATTCGCCGGGATCTCGAGGAGCGCGGCGTCCCGGAGCCTGTGTCGACAGCACTTTCTGCGCGAATGGCCGAGCAGGCCGAGCATCTGGACGCCCAGGCGTACGAGGGATTCCTTGCCGGTGCCGCGCTCAGCTTTTCCGTGCATCGAGATCGCAGCGCGGAGCTTCCGGGGAACAGCACGGATCTCGGCGAGATCCAACGCCTGATGAGCGACTTCAGCGATGAGCTGCGCAAGCTCGATGAAGCGCTCGAAATTCTTGCGGCCTACGTCGTTCGAATGCGGACGCAATCCGATCCGAAGGACCGGACGCTCCACTAGGCGACGGACTCGCTAGGCTAGGGCTCCCCGGTCCCGGGGAGACCGAGCGCGTGCCGTTCCTTTCGCTCTGGCTCGCCGGATACGCTACTGGGCTGATTCTCGCTGACAGCGGATTTCCCCTTGGCGTAGGCTTCACGCTGGGGCTTCATGTCGCGGTTGCTGCCGCCTTTCGAGGGCGGCCGGGTCTCTGGTTGGCGATTGGGCTGATCGGCGTGGTGGCCGGGCTTCTTTCCCTGGGCTCGGCGCTTCGGTCCGCGGAGCGAGATCGTCCTGTGTCGATCGAAGAGCGTGTCGTCGAGGGCGACATCGTTGGCGTGGATACACGAGGCGGGCGGGCGCGGGTAACCCTCGCTCGTCTCCGGGCGGAGGACGGCAGACCTGCGCCGGATCGGCTCGAAGTGTGGACGGATGTCGGAGATTCGGGCGTTTCGTTGGCGACTCGCCCGCCCGGTTGCCGAATCCGGGTGCGGCTACGCATCTCGCCCATTGCGAGTTCATCCAACCCGGGCATTCCGGATCCCGCGAAGCATGCGCGCCGGCGCGGCCTGGGTGCGCGTGGAAACCTGGTGGATCCGCGGCTGCATGTACCGTAAGCGCTCAGTAGACCCCATGTTTTCATCCTGAGAGATCGAGTCATCCTGGATCGGCTCGCAGAAGCGAGCTGAGGGAGGAGCGGGATGGGTCGATCGAAGGCGGAGAGGAATCTCACGCCGACGCAGCGGCGATGGT
>JAAETT010000087.1 GCA_024228115.1 bacterium | reverse complement strand
TTTTTTTTTTATTTCTTTTTTTTTTTTTTTTATTCTTTATTATTGTTTTATAGTTAAAATGTTTTATGATATTTTTATATTTATATTTTATATTTATTTTTCTATGATGTTTCGTTTTTAATTTTGATATTCGACTTGATAAGTTTAATGAAGTATTGGATAGGATTATATTTTTATTAATTTAATTGTATATTTTATTATAGTATTATAGGTATTTATTTTTTATTTCTTTTTTATTATTCATTATATTATCTGTATTATGATAGGTATTTAATTTATTAATGCAGAACATGATTAACAAATATAATGCAATGCATATTAATAAAAACGTTATTCTCTATTCTCTAACGTTATTCCTATGATATTATCTGGAATTATGAGTTGTTGATAGCTCGTATTATATATTATATTGTATTTTGTTCAATTATGATGGGTTGTTGACAAAGACGAATAGGACCATTAATTATGTTGAGATCGTAGTAAAGATAAAGCAAGAATATATCTTGTATTAAAATGGAATAGAAAGAAAGAAAGAAAGAAAGAAAGAAAGATAAGTAAATAATTAACGTTAGAGAATAGAGAATAACGTTTTTATTAATATGCATTGCATTATAAACATCCCATACCCAATAACCCATAATCCATAATCCCTAAATATACTAAAAACAGCATCAAAACTATAATAGGATAAAGTAGAAAATATCAATGAAAAATAAACTATAATATAAAAATAATGATTCAATAACTTCTATACATCTAAATCCTAATATAATAGATCCTAACATAAAATATCGATTATGCCTAAAATTAGAGTTATCAGTTCAGCAATGAATTTGTTCTATCGATTTTACATGTTTAACATCTTTATTAAACCAAGAAATAAATCAATTAAACCATGAAAAATATAAATA
>JAAETT010000086.1 GCA_024228115.1 bacterium | reverse complement strand
GCACTGCCTCATGCTCCAACCAGAACCGGTCCCGCTCGGTCGGCTCTTGCGTCGCTCCCATCGGTACCCTCCATCTCTTGACGGAGACCACCCTCGCTCAGCCCACCGCGATCCGAAACATGGGGTTCGCTGACCGCTTACCTCGCACTTGGCGCGGATGGAGTCGGCAACACTGGCACGCTCTACAATTACCCCACCGCGATTACCGACGACCGCGGAAACCGGTTCCTCCTACGTGAGGCAACTGGCATCCTAGGAATCGGACAGCGAGGTGCTGGGACCGAACTCGCACCGTCTGCAGGCACGGTCGCCCTTGCGGAGTTCCAGCCGGCGGTGGGGAACACATCAGCGGGGTCTCTCTTTGACGTGATCTATGTTCTCGGCGTGTTGGCGACGGATGCCTCTGGAAGGCCACTGCCCGACCGAGCAGGCCGATTTACAGCAATAGAATCGCTGACGTTCGCCTTTCCTGGTCTAAGCGCCAAGTCAAACTAGGTCCAGGACGCGCCAGAGAACATTGTGGACTATTCCCAGGAAAGGTCCTCGATCTTGCGGAGCAGCTGCAGCCCTCGGTGAACACCCAAAAGCGGCCATACGTGATCACCTGAAAACCGGCCATAGAACGGGGAGTCGTCCAGGACGTTGAGGCGGGCGAGGCGGATAGCCTCGCCGGCCATGGCAAATGTCTTGGACGCAGAGAAACAG
>JAAETT010000085.1 GCA_024228115.1 bacterium | reverse complement strand
CGTCAAGTCAATCCGATACCGCTTCTTCGACATACGGGCCCCATGAATCGGCCCGCGACACGGCGAGAACCGATTGGCTGCGGGGGACGCAGTGCTTAGCATGACAACACTTCCGCCTTTGGTCGATACAAGGGACTAGCATGGCAGCCTTGCTGAAGCGCCGACAGGGTTTGGACAACGGAATCATCGAAGCCTCCTGGCTCGGGCGGCCACGCCGGCGGCTCCGAGCAGCAGAATCATTGCCGTTGCCGGCTCGGGAACGGTCTGGAGCTGCAGATCGTCCACGAAGAAACTGTCGCGGACAGCGAGAGGCGGCTGGAGGCAGAGAGCACAGCTCGTCTGCTCGACGGCCTGGATCACCAGGCGATCGGCCTGAAAGCCGCTGGCGGAGAAGACGCCTTCGTGCAGACCGCTGTCACCGGTCGTCTGCCCATCGCTCAGGAACTCGTCGACCAGCTGACCATTCGACCAGAGCTGGGCGAGCAACTGGTAGTACCCCTGATCTGGCCTGGGGAGACTGAGAAAGCTGAGCGAGAACGCCGTGAACGGAACGGCCGACGTGAAGCTCAAATCCGGAGCGAGACTGTTGAACAGGCCCTGACTGCCGGAGGTCGCCCAGGTCCCAACCGCTGAATGGAGCGTGAGGGCCTCGATGGTGGTCTCGTCGAGGACCAGCGCGGAGCTGACTGCGACCCCGCCCCAATCGAACGAAGCGGCGTCGGAACCGTTCGGCGCCGCCTCGAAATCGATCACGAGAGCCGCCCCGGGAGCGGCGAGAAACAACGTTCCCAATAGCGCCAGAGGCGCCAGAGCAAGGTGGATGGTTCGGACCCGCTGTTGGGCGGTTCTCAGCCGTCGTCTCAGCATTCTTCTCTCCGTCTCAGAGAAGAAGCGTGGTTCGGGCGGGCCGAAAATGTCACACATTGCTGCACCCGGCTGGATTTAAAGGGGAATTCGTGTTCCCGTCCGCGTTGTCAGCTGAGATGCCTTCCGGCGTTGACGCAACCGTCGCGTCGCCCACCATCGGTACTTGCTGTCCCGTGACCACCCGCTCCTGGCCGTCATCTCGCCGCCACACGTCGAGCGCTTCTTCCAGGTCACCGGCGTTGATCCGGACGAGGAACTGACGGCCGATTTCGTCGGATGGAGCAAGCTCGTCCTGCTCACGCCGGATCGCGCGTTCCTCTTTCCGCGGAACGCATCGATGGTCGAAGCCATGGAGCGCGAGATCGAAGGTCTCCGCGTCTTTGCTGCCGCCCACCTCGGCGAGATTCCAACCCTGCTCGATGTATGGCGAGACGTTGGGTTGGCGCCCTACCCCATCGTCGCGATTCGTCGCTTGCCGGGGATCCCGCTCGAGAGACGACTGGCTGGGGCGGATCTGATCGTGCTGGCTGCGATCGCCGAGCGCCTCGGTGCGTTGGCCGGGCGTTGGCAGGAGGTCGAGCCCGGGCCGTTGCCGCGACGACGACCTCCCGACACGGAGCCGTTCACGAGAATGGACACGCTGGTCGGAGATCGCTTCAGCGTGGCGGATACGGCGGATCAGATCCGCGCCTGCCTGAGGCTGGATGCCACCGAGACCTCCCGCCTGCGTGACGCCCTCGCCTGCACCCGGGCGCTCCCGCTCGTTCCCATCCACGGTGATCTCCACGAGGCTCAGCTCCTGGTCGAACCGGAGGACGGGTTCCGGCTGACGGGCGTGATCGACTGGCAGACAGCCGTCATCGACCATCCTTTCGCTGAATTCGATCTCGAGAAATGGGGGCCGACGATCTGGCGCGAGCACCGGGCCAGCTTCCCGACGCTGCGATCGCGTTTCTGGAAGGGCTACGCACCAGCACGGGGCCTGGATCCGGAACTCGCTGCCGTCTTCGAGTGCATCCACGCCGTATCACTCGCCCTGAAGCTCGAGCGGGAAACGCATCCCGCTTTCGATGCCCGGGGCGTCGGCACCTTCGACGAAGCCCGCGCTGGAGCGCTCGCCGCCATGGGGAATCTCTAGCGTTCGCCTGCGGCCCTTGGCGCAGTTGGATTACCCTGCCCGTCATGATCACCCTGCGAGCCGCGTCATCGCCGGCCTGGCTCAGCGCGGTCCTGGCGGACTTCGATGCGTTCCTGCTCGACCACGCAGCAGCCGAACGCAAGGCGTCGGCGGTAGCCCTCTCTTTGATCACCCACTATCCGGATTGCCAACGGCTGGTGGCAGCGATGATGGATCTGGCGCGTGAGGAACTCGAGCACTTCTACCAGGTCTATCTACGGGTCGCGGAGCGCGGACTCGTCCTGGGAAGCGACACCAAGGATCCCTACGTCGGGGCGTTGCGAGCGGAGATTCGCAGTGGACGGGACGACTACTTCCTCGACCGACTCCTGGTGAGCGGAATCGTCGAAGCGCGAGGATGCGAACGCTTCGGCCTGATCGCGGAGGCGCTGACAGATCCGCCACTGCAAGGTTTCTATCGCGAGATCACCGCGTCGGAGGCCAGGCACGATGCTCTCTTCATCGAGCTGGCAAACGAGTATTTCCCCCGGGCCTCCGTCGAAGAACGTCTGGAAGCACTGGTGATCGCGGAAGCAAAGATCCTCCAAGGCCTGGCGATTCGGCCCGCGCTCCACTGAGATGGGACGGGCTTTGCGATGACGCTCAGACGATGAAGCCGGTTGCTGCAGCGTCGGCCAGGGAAGCCGCGGCCTGGAAGCCAGTCCGGAAGTACCTGGAGCAGTGGGCCGAGCCCGAGGCTGGACAGATCCGCGCGTGCCTGCCCGAGGCGCGGCGCTACGGCCACGTGCTCTGCATTCCCTCCCACGGCGAGGGCGAGGGCCTGCTACAGACACTTTCTGGTGTTCCGGAGGGACCCAGCGGAGAGATCCTGATCATCGTCGTGGTCAACGACACGAAGTCATCTCCCGAGTGGATATGCGAAGCCAATCAGGATTCGCTGGCCGCGTTGGTCGACGTCGGGCCGGGAGCAACCGGGCAGCGAACGTTCATGACGCGCCGTCCCCATCCGCGCGGCGATCTGCTGGTCATCGATCGGACCCGTTCGGGTCGAGTCCTGCCCGAAGGGCAAGGCGTCGGGTTGGCGCGAAAGATCGGTGCGGATGTCGCGCTCGCTTTGTGGTCGGCCGGAAGAATCGAATCTCCCTGGATCCATTGCAGCGACGCCGACGTCTCCTTTCCGGCCGACTACTTCAGCCGACCGCTCGGGGCCGCTCGCGAGATCCCTCTCGAGGATGGTCCTGCCGCGTTCACCTACGACTTCTGTCACGTGCTGGAACCCGACCCCGAAACCGCGCGGGCCGCACTTCGCTACGAGATCTTCCTCCGCTATTACGTTCTCGGTCTTCGCAGCGCGGGCTCTCCCTATGCATTCCACACGATTGGCAGCACACTCGCGCTCTCTCCCCTCGCCTATGCAAAGGTGCGCGGATTCCCGAAGCGGCAGGCGGCGGAAGATTTTCACATGCTCGCGAAACTCGCCAAGCTGGGGCCGGTTGGCGCGCTGCGGGGCGAACCCATGCTCCTGAGCGGCCGCGTTTCGAGCCGCGTTCCCTTCGGTACCGGCGCCGGGATCAAGAAGGAACTCGAGCGCATCGAAGCCGACGAGTTCTACCCCGCCTATGACCCGCGGATCTTCACGTGGCTGGGGGTCTGGCTTCGTACCCTGGGCTCCCTTGTTTCAACCACCCGGAGCCTTCGCGACTGCCTCTCCGAACACGCAGCCGAAACCCTCGCCACCGCCAATGTCGACGCCGCGCTTCTGCATGATCTCCTGGATGAACTTGGCGCCCTCGGTCCAGCCGAAGCCGGACGCACGCAGAGCCTCCGCCACCACCACGAGCGATTCGACGCGCTGCGCACGCTTCGCTTCATCCACCACCTACGCGATCGTCATTTTCCAATGGTCCCGCTGGAGGAGGCGATCCGAAAGGCGCCCTTCGTTCCGGAGTCTGCACTCCGTGAAGGGTGGAGCCTCGCCTCCACGCGCCGGGCCCTTGCCCGGATCGAAACAACGGGTACCGCCTGACGGAATCGGGCTCGTTATTCCTCCCGTGAATCCGAAATCCGCTCGAGTTTGCCTGTCGCGGTCAAGGGAAGCGCATCCACGACGTCGAACTTTCGCGGCACTTTGTAGGTCGCGAGATGCTGCCGGCAATGGGCCATCAGAGCCTTGCGCTCCGGCGCGTCGGCACCTTCGTCGAGTTCGAGCTCCGCCACGGGAATTTCGCCCAGGTGGGGATGGGCCTGTGCCGAGACGCGACTGCGGCGCACTCCCGGAAGCCGGTCGAGCACCGCCTCGACTTCTTCACTGAAGAATTTCATGCCGGCCATGTTGATGCGATTCGTTCGCCGGCCGGCCAGGTACAAGCGGCCTTCAGAATCGAAGAAACCCTGGTCCCCGGTGCGGAAGCCGTCGGGCTCGAGCACGCTGGCCGAAGGCGTCCACGGTTCGAGGTAGGCATCGAAGAGGCCCGGACCGCGGATGCAGATTTCGCCGGTGCGCTCGGGTGACGATTCCTCGAGGGCAGCGCCGTCATCCACACGAAGCCAGACATCGTAGTCAGGCAAGGGCCGGCCCAGCGCACCCGGCTTCGGATCTGCGAGATCGATCACGGGAAGACCGACCTCGATGATGCCAAGAGCCTGGCGTAGGGGCAGATCGAACCGCGCCCGAAACCGCTCGGCGATTTCGGGTCGCAACCCTTCGGCCGTGGAGATCGCCAGGCGGACATCCCGCATCTGCTGTTCGCCTGCATCCTTGGCCATCAGGTTGTAGTGGTAGGGAGAGGCGTAGAAGACGGTCGCCTCTTCGCGCCCGGCAAACGCCAGCACATCCTTCGCCAGGGAACTCTTCGGCAACAGGATCGTCGCCCCGAAGCGCAGGTAGAGAAGGATCGAGACCACGAAGTGGTGGGCCATCGGCAGAAGCCAGAGGATGCGATCTCCCGGCCCGATGCCGAGGCCACGGTTGGCCGCCGCGAGACGCTCCAGAATCCTTGCGTGCCCGAGGATGACTCCCTTCCGCCGGTGGGTGGTTCCGGACGTGAAGCGCAGATAGGCCGGATGCAGCGCTCGAAACGCCTCGTCGCCCTGCCCATCGAGTGCCCCCGGTGCTTCTCGGGCCGTCATCTCGAGGCTCCCGTCCCGCCCGAGACACACCAGGCCGTGCAGGCGAGCGCGCTCGGCAAAGGCTTCGAGCGCCGGACCCGCCGTATCTTCGGGAATCGGGACCAGACATGCGTTCGCGGCGAGAATCGCCAACGCCTGCTCGATGAATTCCTCGCCCTGGGGCGCGATCAACCCCCAGCGCTCGCCCGACCCGATGCCTGCGGCGACGAGATCGATCGTGATCGCGTCGACCCGTTGCATCATTTCGGCATAACACCGGGCCTCGGATCCACCCTCCCCCCGATCGGCGATCCAAGCCACGGCATTCGGGTGTTCGTCCGCTTGCGCCCGAATGGCATCCAGGACCGACTCCGTCATTTCGGTCCCCCTGCTCCGGAGAAGGTCCGTTCCCTGACGGCTATCGGATCCACCTGGGCAAACGTGCTGCCCGCGTCGGCCGCCAGCGCCGCGGCCGCACCGATGGCCTCGCCGGTGGCCAGGGCCGTACCGATCACACGCAATGCGCCCAGGGCTTCCTGGCTCCCGCCCATGCACCGGCCCGCGCAGCCGAGTCGTTCATGACTTCGGCTCACGAGAGAACCGAGGGGAACACCACAGGGGCCGGATGGATGCCGGAAGCGCGCACGGCGATGATCGCGCCACATCTCGATCGGCCAGGCCGAGAGCGCAACCTCGTCCTCACGACGGCGGCCCTGCAGCACGTCTTCGGCATCCAGCTCGATGCGCGTGCGGAGGCGACGCGTCTCTCGAAGGCCGACGCGCTCGGGCCAGCCCGTGACACGTGCTTTTTCGAATGGCTCCCGTGTGTTCCGCAGGAACTCGATGACCGTCTCTGCTGCGTGGCGGGCCTGCTCTTCGAGCACACTTCGGTAACCGGGATCGAGCGGAACGTAGGGACGATCCGGGAGCTTCGGCACTCCGAGCGTGATGTAGGCCTCGCCAGGCGTGAGGCCGGGACGGATGACGACGGACTCGCAGCCCTCCGGGAGCTCACCGTGTCGTACGGCTCCCGCCAATGCGGTACTCAGCTGCAGCCGTGCAAAACCCTCGAGGCCAGCCGTCTCGACCTCTTCGAGAGCGACGATGTAGGAAGGAGATTGCAAACCGTCACCGGGATCGTTGCTGCATTCCGCTCCGAGCCGCAATGCAGCCGCCGCGTCCCCCGAGGCGTCGATGAGCAGACCCACCTCCGCGGCCTCCGCGCCGAATTGCAGATGAAAGCCCGCGGCCGTTTCCTCGACGCTCTCGACGAGGGCGCCGTGCGCGACGTCCAACCCTGCTTCGGCCGCTACCTCCTCCGAGAGGCTGCGGGCATAACCAAGCGGATCGATCGGCAGGTAGAAGACCCGGCCCGCGCGCTCCGGAAGTCCGGCAACGCCGTTGCGACAGAGCTTCTGGGAGAACCTCCGCGGAAACCCCGCGTGAACGAAATAGGGAAGATCATCCTTTGCTGGCAGGTAGAGCCCGCAGATCGTATGCACCAGGGCAAGGCTGGCGTTGCCCCCCAGGCGATCGCTGGCTTCGACCAACAGCGTACGCGCTCCGCCGCTCGCGGCCGCCAGGGCCGCTGCCACGCCGGCGGAACCACCACCGATGACACCGACGTCATAGCGCTCCCTCATGTCTCGCCGAGCAGATCGGCTCGCAGCGTTCGCTGGAAGAGCGCCCTCTCCTCATCGCTGAACAAACCCGCTTGCTGCACGTGGCTCACGTTCAAGCGTCCGCCGCGCAAGCTCATCGCGGCGCTGCTGCCGGGCGATGTCGGCACCGGGGGCGCATGAAAGGCGTTCTCGATCGGCGCGCCGAAGAAGCGATCGATCCCGCCGGCAAATTCTCCAGTGAATGCGAAGAAGAACGAGCACAGCTCGCCCTTCTTCGCGCGCCGTGCCATATGCGCGTAGACGCGCATGGGAGCGAAACGTGCGTAATCCATCGCGATCACGCCGGCCTCGATGCGTCCCGCCTTGATCGCATCCACCCGTTGCCGCTTGAGCTCTCCGATCAGCCCATCGAGATCCACGACCTGCTCCGGCAACACCCGAAACCAAAGCAGCGATACCCGCGTCCTGAAGATCGCGTGCTCCGAGCCCTTTGGACGGATGTTCACAGGCAGCGGTACGACGAAGGCGCCCGGATCGATGCCCCGCGCCCGGAACACTGCATCGTGTGCACGAATGGCACAGGCCAGATAGAAGAGCATCGGAGTCAGGAAGCCCGCCTTCTGTTTGGCGCGCGCGGTGGCGCGCTCCGTCTCATCCTCGGCCAACGTGAGCAAGTCGTAGCGGAGGTCCTGGGCCGCGTTCGTCAACGGCCCGGCCAGGGAGCGCGGGCAAGGATCCGCCATCGAAGCCATCCAGGCTTGCCACGCAGTGGCGCGGCGCCCTCGCTCCTTGGAGGTCAGCCCCTTCGGCAGTCCCGGCGAGGTGACGACGTCGTCGGGTGGCAACTCATGGATCTTGCGTTCGCCCCGGTTGACGAGTTCCAGCCACTCCACAAAGGCTTCGCTTCCCGCTCCGTCCAGAAGCATGTGCAGCCACGTCATGGCCAGATCGGTACCGTGAGGACGCGGGATGACGTCCACCCGAAGCAGTTCGCCGCGCTCGGCGCGGAAGCGCTCATTCATTCGCTCGAAGAAGAGTTCCGGAAGAGCACTGCCGTCCTGATGCGGATGGGTCTGCACCCTCGGCGAATGCTCAGCTCGCGCACGGTCCAGCTGATAGGCCGGCGCGCCCAGGCCCATCCGCCGACGAATCGGGGCGTGCAGGATCGGATGGGCGGCAGCAGCTTCAGCGAGCGTCTTCTCGAAGGCCGGTAGATCGAAGCCCGGCCCGAGGCGCAGGACCAACTGCGAGGCATGACTGGCTCCGGCCCGCCGGCGCACCTCGTCATCGAACGCGCGCAGGAAACAATCGGCGCCGGTAAGCGGAATGGAAGAGGCGGCGGTGGGGGACAACGCCCGAGGCCTACTGCAACTGCTCGTGAACGCAGGCGGCCAGGGTCTCCGCCGTTTCCAGATTCTCCGGCGTGAGCAAGCTCTCGTCCACCCAGACGCCCGTGCTCTCTTCGATCGCGAGCATGAGTTGGGTGACGGCGAGGGAATCGAGCCCCGCCCCAACCAGGTCCGAGCGAGGAGTAAACTCTTCGCCGACTTCCAGCAGCTCATCCCGGAGAATCTCGAACACGCGGGCCGTCAGTTTTTCGTGCGTCCAATCCGACATCGGCGCGGAGTTTCGCGCACCCGCTCGGGAATGGCACGGGGCGGCACGCCCCATCGCTCGCGTCCTCCGTACCCGAGGCTAGACTCCGGTGCCACGGAGGGCGGTCGATACCCATGGCAAAGCAAGCGATCCGAAAGGTTGCGGTACTGGGTGGCGGCCCGGCGGGTTCAGCCGTCGCCACGTACCTGGCCCGCGCGGGCGTTAAGGTGGCGCTCTTCACGCGCGGCAAGCGGCCACCGATCATCGTAGGCGAATCCCTCGTGCCGGCGATCGTGCCGTACCTGCGCAAGCTAGGCGTCGAGAAGGAAGTCTCTTCCTACAGCCAGTTCAAGGGCGGCGCTTCCTTCGCCTTCAGCCTCCAAGACGGCATGAGCTTCAGATTCTACGAAGCCCCCTCTACCAAGACGACCTATTCCTACAACGTCCCGCGCGCCCGTTTCGACGATACCCTGCTGGAGGCCGCGAAGAAGGCAGGCGCCCACCAGATCGAACATTCCGCCGGCCTGGAGCGCGACGATGGCGAGCATCTGCGCCTGGATGAGGCCAGCCTCGAAGCAGCGCTACCCGTCCTTGGCGGCAAACCGGATTGGATCATCGACGCAACCGGTCGAACGCGCTTGATCGCCCGGCTCCTCGACCTGCCGACGATCGAAGGCGCGCGAAAGGACGACGCCCTGCACGCCCACCTCGAAGGCGTCCCGGTGAAAATCCCTGGCGATGTCCATACCGATCGCCTCGAGCACGGCTGGGGCTGGCGGATTCCTCTACGCGATCGTGTTTCGGTCGGCCTGGTGATCGGCAGCGAGTTCATCCGAAAATTCGGGCAGACCGCCGAGGAGCAATTCGACGCCTACCTCCAGGCCGATGCCAACACCCGTGAGTGGTCCAAGGACGCGAAGCGTGTGACGCCCGTCATGCGCTACAAGAACTACCAACTGCGCACCGAGCGCGGGTTCGGGCCGAATTGGTCGCTCGTGGGCGATGCATTCGGATTCGTCGACCCGGTCTTCTCCAGCGGCATGCTGATCGGAATGCAGGGCGCTGATTTCCTGGCTGCGGCCCTGCTGAAAGGCGGCGACCGTGCCATGCAGAAATACCAGGACTACGTGCTTCGCAACCTCACGGTCTGGCAGCGCGTCGCCGACTACTACTACAGCGGCCAGCTGCTGACGCTGTTCCGGGTCGGTGAATACGTGCGGAATACGCCGATCGGCCGAATGATGGACTTCCACTTCCGCAAGCACATGCCGCGCATCTTCACGGGCGAGGGCACGACGAAGCGCTACAGCGTGGGCCTGGTCGATTTCATGTGCCGCTACGGCCTGGCTGGGAACGATCCAGCCGAGCTGGAGATCCGCTGACCCGCGGTCCTTGCCTTGCGATTTCACTCGGAAGCGCAGAGAGAGAGCTATGACGTTGCCATCGTCGGCAGCGGAATCGGGGGCTTGACCGCAGCCGCGCTCCTCGCCCAGGCGGGCCGACGCGTGCTGGTCGTCGAGCGCCACGATCGGGTCGGAGGGTACGCCCACGCCTTTCGCCGAGGCCGGCATCTCTTCGACTCAGCGGTGCATGTCGTAGGCCGCGCCGGGGTGGAAGCGCTGCTCGAGGATCTCGGCGTGGCGGACCAATGCAACTGGCTTCCGGTCGAGCCGTTCTACACCGTGGATCTTCCGGGCCTTTGCCTGGCCGTTCCCGGTGATCCGGACGGCTTCGCCGAAGCCCACGTCGCAGCCTTTCCCGAGGAAGAAAAAGGCATCCGCTCCTTTCTCACCGAATGTGCGGACATCGCCCGGGAAACCGACCGCGCCTCCCGTCTTTCGTCGCCTACCGAGGTCCTTCGGAACCCAAGCCGCTTCCCGGCCCTGCTTCGCCACCGCCGATCCACTGTCGCCAACGTGCTCGATGCTCACGTCCAGGATCCGACCACCCGCGCGGCCCTCACGACCCTCTGGCCCTACCTGGGGTTGCCGCCCTCCAAGCTCTCCTTCCTGTATTGGTCGACGATGCTGGTCTCCTACCTGGAAGCCGGCGCCACCTATGCCCAGGGGAGCTTCCAGAACCTGGCCAAGGCCCTGGCCCATGGGATCGAAGAGCGTGGCGGTGAGATCCTGCTCCGCAGCCCGGTGCGCCGGATCTCGGTCGAAGGCGACACGGTCCGGGGCATCGTGCTCGAAAATGGCCAACCCATCGAAGCCCCGGTCGTCATCTCGAATGCGGACGTCCGACAGACCGCCTTCGAACTGGTGGGTCGGGAGCATCTTCCGGCCGGCTACCGCCGGCAGTTGCGACGCTTGCAGCCCTCCATTTCTGCCTTTGTCGCCTATCTGGCGGTCGAACGAAGCACGCTCTCCCCAGCCAGCCACGAGACCTTCTTCTACGAGGAGACGGATCACGAGGCCGCCTACACATCGGCATTGGCCGGAACTCCGCGCTGGTTCACTGCCACGATCCCAACCCACGTCGATCCATCCCTTGCGCCCGCGGATGAGCACCTCCTCGTGCTGACGACCTTGTTAGGTGCCGGTGGTGGCCCCTGGCGCGAACG
Source organism: bacterium (assembly GCA_024228115.1). NCBI lineage: Bacteria > bacterium. Next base: position 26,840 of record JAAETT010000085.1, on the reverse strand, counting down.
GAAGAAAGTGCTGACGGACACCCTGGTCGACGCGGCGGCCGCACGCATTCCGGGCCTACGAGACAGTCTGCGCTTTTGCGAGGGTGCGAGCCCGCGCACCATGGAGCGCTACACCCGAAACGAATCCGGTGCGATCTACGGCTTCGCCCTCAGCCCGGCCCAGGTGGGCCCCAGCCGCCCGGCCCCTACGACTCCCCTACGTGGCCTCTACCTCGCCGGCCACTGGACCCAGCCCGGTGGCGGCATCACGGGCGTCATCACCTCGGGCCAACAATGCGCCCGCGCCATCCTGAACGCGACGTAGCGGACGCTCGTTCGCGCTCAGAAGCCCCCGACTTCGGGGATGATCTCCTTGGCGAGGGTCTCGAGCGGGGCGATGTCGTGGACGTTGGGCAGGTTCACGATGGCCTGCTGGATGCCGAGATCGGCGAGTTCCCGAAAATGAGCGATGACGTCCGGGATACTCATATGCTCGGGGCCCATCTGAATCGTCGATAGGCTGGTGCGCTCGAGTTCATCGAAATCCCGCTCGACGTCTTCGCAATGGCCGCGCAGCACATCGAGTTTTCGGGCCAGCTCATCCATCCCTACGTGGGTGAAGAGATTGCAGGCATCGGCGTAGAGAGCGACCAGGCGCAGCGTCTTCCGCTCGCCCATGCCACCGATCAGGATCGGCGGCCTGGGGCGCTGGAGCGGCTGGGGAACGCAGAGGGTCTCGGCCAACTGGTAGTGGTGCCCGTCGAAGGGCCCGTCATCTTCGGACCACATCTGTTCCGCAATCTGCAGGGTCTCTTCCAAGCGCTCGAAGCGTTCCCCGAGCGGCGGATAGGGGATGCCCAGACCGCGATGCTCCCGGTCGAACCACGCGGCGCCGATTCCCAGGGTCGCCCGCCCGCCGGAGAGGACGTCGAGGGTGCTCACGGTCTTCACCAGCACGCCCGGATGGCGGTAGGTCACTCCGCTCACCATCGTGCCGAGCCGAACCCGCCGGGTGATTCCCGCCAGGTAGTGGAGCGCGCCGTAGCCCTCGAGCATGTCGGTCTCGGCGGGGCCCACCATGGGAATCTGGAAGAGGTGGTCCATCACCCACAGGCTGGTGAAGCCCCCCTCATCGGCGGTCTCGGCGATCTGCCGCAGCGTCCCGGCCAAGGCTTCGGGGCCCCCGGGCCAGGTGTAGTTCGGAACCTGCAGACCAATGCGCATGAGGGCTTCCTTCCTGTCGCCCTGCGACTCTACGCGACCCTTCGGTCGACCGGTACCATGGCCCCATGGCCGAGCGCGACCCCAGACTCGGCGCACCGACACCCTCCCGCACCGATAGCGCCTATGAGAGCGATCGGCGCGGGCTCTTCCCCGCGTATCTGGGGACGATTTCTTCGTGGTTCGGTGGTTGGGGCATGCAGCAGGTGCTCTTCCCATGGCTGGTCGTCGGCGTACTCCAGACCAGCGCGGAGAACACCGGCATCGCACAGATGTCCGTGTTGATCTCGAATCTGGCATTCCTGCTGGTGGGCGGCGCGGTGGCCGATCGATTCGATCCCCGCCGTTTGCTGATCCTGACGCACCTCGCCGGCGTGCTGCCCGTGGGCCTGTTGCTCGCCGCCGTCACCGGCGGGTGGCTCTCGCTGCCGGTCCTGGTGCTCTGTGGTCTGGGAGTCGGCATGAGCAGCGCCTTCAGCAACCCGGCCCGTGACAGCCTGCTTTCGGACGTGGCGGGGGCCGATCTAGAGCGCGCGGTGACCGGTGTGACCGCCGTGCAATTCGGCTCTCAGACGATCGGCATGAGCATCGTCGGCCTCGCCCGCTGGATCGGAACGGAGGCCACCCTGGTGACCCAGGCCGTCGTGCTCGCCGCCGGTTCGCTCTTCGCTCGCCGGCTGCCCGGTCGGCCTCCCCAGAAACGGGACGACGACCGTCGGCTTTCGGTCTCCGGGATGACCGAAGGCGTGCGCTTCGTATGGAGCTCCGAACTGCGTCCGGTCTTCATCCTGATCGCAGGCGTCGGCCTCTTCTTCATGGGCAGCTACCACGTCGTCTTCCCGCACCTGGTTCACGGCCACTATCAAGGCAACGTCCAACAGCTCTCGTTGTTGATGATGATGTTCCCGATCGGGACCATCGCGGGGAGCCTGGTCCTGCTGAAGCGGGGTGGAATCCGGCGCAAGGGCCGCGCCCTGATGCTGGCCCTGGGCACCGGCGGGCTCTGCCTCATCACGGCCGGTCTGAGCCTGCCGTTCTGGGGTGCCGTCCTGGCGACTCTGGACTGGGGCCTGTGCGGCGCTGTCTTCATGAACATGAGCCGAACACTCTTCCAGGAACGCGCGGTTGGGCCCGCTCGCGCCCGTGTGCTGGCCGTGAACCAGCTCGGCTTCCTCGGCGCCGCACCCGTGGGCTCGCTCCTGGCGGGCTACACCACTGCCAGCCTCGGACCGAGCGGCTCGCTGATCGTGTTGGGCAGTGCCATGCTCGTACTCGTCGGATCCGTCGCCGCGTTCAGCGACGCGATCCACATGGAGTAGAAGGAGACCGCATGAAGGACAAGACGATCCTGATCACCGGCGGAAGCTCCGGCATCGGACGCGCAACCGCCGTAGATCTGGCCCGCCGTGGGGCACGCCTGCTCGTCCAAGGCCGGACACCCGACCGCTGCGAAGAAGCCATGGACGAGATCCGTCGTTCCGCCACCGGAGCGCCGCCCGAATTGTTGCAGGCAGATCTTTCCTCACTGGCCGGCGTTCGCAGCCTCGCCGAGGACGTCGCGGAACGCACCGATCACCTGGATGTCCTGCTCAACAACGCAGGCCTCACCCTGAGTTCGCGACAACTCACCGACGACGGATTCGAGAAGACCTTCGGCGTGAACCACCTGGCGCCCTTCTTGCTGACAGGCCTGCTGCTCCCCCTGCTTCAGCAAGCTGGCGCGCCGCGCATCGTGACCGTGGCCTCCGACGCCCATCGCTTCAGCAGCCTCGACCTGGACGACCTCCAGAATGAGCGACGTTATGCAATGCTGCGGGTCTACTGCCAATCGAAGGCCGCGAACATCCTCTTCACGGTCGAACTCGCGCGACGCCTCGAAGGAACGAACATCACAGCGAATTGCCTCCACCCCGGCATGATCAGGAGCAACCTGGGCCGCGGCAACGGCGCCGCACTGGACCGGGTCAACGACGCCCTTGGCATCCTCCTGTATCCGTTCTTCAAGACCACCGAACAAGGCGCAAAGACCTCGCTTCACCTGGTGACCTCTCCCGACGTCGCCGACGTAACCGGTCGCTATTTCACCAACGAGCGTCCATCTCGCCCGTCCGCCCACGCCACGAACGAGGAAACCGCCGGGCGCCTATGGGCCATCAGCGAAGAACTCACCGGCTTCAGCTACCCGTAGCGCAGCTGGGGAAACACAATCCGGCTGGACTCCCAGCCTGCGCCCACAGAAACGACCCCCGACGCGTGGCTCGCCGTGCAAACACTCGAACTCACCTGCTCGAGCGCACATCCCCCAGCACCCTCAGGCATTCCTTGGCAACTCATCGACTCGGTTCGTGCCCGACAACACGCCGCCGCTCAACAAGCGGTTGAACCCGCCCCGGAATAGCACGGTTCAAATGACCGTTGTAGCGTCCTCGTATCGGGTTCTTCAGCTTCGGCTGAGTCCGGCGGCACGATTTCACGACGGTTGATGGCGATCCGCTGGGTGGCAACCAATACCGCGTTGGCAGGGCACACAAAACAGGAGCGCCGACATGATCAAGCTCGTTTACATGATTCGCCGCCGTGCGGACTTCTCCCAGAAGGACTTCTACCAGCGCTGGCTCTCTCACGGTCCACTCGTCAGTGAAGTGGCCGAGGCCATTCAGGCCCGTCGCTACGTTCAAAGTCACACGATCGATACCCCTCTGAACGAGCAGTTCGCTCAGTCCCGCAACATGGGAAAGGCTTTCGATGGGATCACGGAGGTATGGTGGGACAGTCTCGAGGATCTGGTCGCTGGAATGAACACACCCGAAGGGCAAGCGGCCCACGCGCGCCTGCTCGAAGATGAACGCGAGTTCATAGACCTCGCGAACTCATTCATCTTCCTCACCGAAGAGCATCCCATCTTCACTCGCAGCTGAGTGAGGACCCGTTCCGCGATGGCCCGGCGCCGCGGTCCTGCTAGGGCTCCGGTGACTCGTCGAGAAGGATTTCGATCTTGTGGACGAGTTCATCGGAAAGAGGTTCGACCCGTGGCGCGAGGCGATCGACGACCCTGCCGTCCCGGGCCACCAGGTACTTCTGGAAGCTTCCCTCGACCGGGCCGCCGAGCGGCACGCGCAACCGGGTTAGACGGCGGTAGAGCGGATGCTGATCGGGCCCGCTGACGTGGAGCTTGCCGTACATCGGAAACTTCACGCCCCAGTTCGCGCGGCAGAACTCGGCGATCTCCTGATTGCTGCCCGGCTCTTCCCCGGCGAAATCGTTCGAGGGGAAACCGAGCACGACGAAGCCGCGCTCCCGGTAGCGCTCGTAGAGCGCCTCGAGGCCCTCGTACTGGCGGGTGAGATCGCATTTGCTGGCCACGTTGACGATCAGCACGACCTGCCCCGCATAGCGCGCCAGGGATTCGTTCACCCCGTCCAACCGGGCCACGGACACTTCCAGCGGACGATCGGACGCGCCGAAAGCCGCGAACGAAAGAGCCAGAACCAACAGACCCGGCAATATGGATCTCATTCCCCCAATCTAGCTGTTCCCCTGGGGGAAGACGAATGATTCAAGCTCTATACCATTGCATCCGCATAAACGGATGAATACACTGCTTCACCTGAAGCCCGCAGTGCGCGTGCGCCCCACCCAAGGAGTTTCCCGATGAGCGATCGACCCGCCTACAAGGTCGCCGACCTTTCCCTGGCCGAGCTTGGCCGCAAAGAAATCCGTCTCGCAGAGCACGAGATGCCTGGCTTGATGTCGCTGCGTGAGCGCTACGGCAAGGAACAGCCGCTCGCTGGCGTGAAGATCATGGGCAGCTTGCACATGACCGTGCAGACCGCCGTCCTGATCGAAACGCTGACGGCCCTCGGTGCCGACGTGCGTTGGGTCAGCTGCAACATCTTCTCGACCCAGGATTCGGCCGCCGCTGCCGTCGCGGTCGGCCCGAATGGAACGCCCGAAGATCTGAAGGGCATCGCCGTCTTCGCCTGGAAGGGTGAGACCCTCGATGAGTACTGGTGGTGCACGGACGAAGCCATGGAGTGGCCCGACGGCTCCGGGCCGGACCTGCTCGTCGATGACGGTGGCGACGCGACCCTGCTTCTCCACAAGGGCCTGGAGTTCGAGAAGGCCGAGAAGGTTCCGGACTTCAATGAGGAGACCGACGCCGAAGAGTGGGGCGTCATCCTGAAGACGCTTCGCGACGGTCAGGAGAGAGACCCGGGCCGCTGGAGCCGGCTGAACGCGAACATGAAGGGCGTGTCCGAAGAGACCACCACCGGCGTGCATCGGCTGTATCAGATGGAGGAACGCGGTGAGTTGCTCTTCCCGGCCATCAACGTCAACGACTCAGCCACCAAGAGCAAGTTCGACAACACCTACGGTTGCCGGCACTCGCTGCCGGATGGCCTGATGCGGGCGTCCGACGTGATGCTCGGCGGCAAGGTCGCCGTGGTCTGCGGCTATGGCGAAGTTGGCAAGGGCAGCGTCCAGGCCCTCCGCGGCCAGGGCTGCCGCGTCGTCGTCACGGAGATCGATCCGATCTGCGCCCTCCAGGCAGCCATGGAGGGTTACCAGGTGACGACGATGGAGGACATCGTCGAGACCGCCGACATCTTCGTCACCACCACGGGCAACTTCAACATCATCACGGCCGAACTGATGGCCCGCATGAAGGACAAAGCCATCGTCGGAAACATCGGCCACTTCGACAACGAGATCGACATGGCCGGCCTGAAGAAGATGGAAGGGGTGCGCTGCGAGAACATCAAGCCCCAATACGACGAGTGGATCTTCCCCGATGGACATAGCGTGCTGGTCCTGGCCGAAGGGCGCCTGCTCAACCTGGGCTGCGCCACCGGCCACCCGAGCTTCGTGATGAGTGCCTCGTTCACCAACCAGGTGATCGCCCAGCTCGAGCTGCACCAACATCCCGAGAAGTACGAGAACAAGGTCTACGTGCTGCCGAAGCACCTCGACGAGGAAGTGGCGCGGCTCCACCTGGGCCAGCTGGGCGTGAAGCTCACCACGCTCACGGCCGAGCAATCCGAATACCTCGGTGTGCCGATCGAAGGCCCGTACAAGCCCGACCACTACCGTTATTAGACCATGCCCGAGCTGATCGAGGCGCCGGCGGTGGTCGAAGCCGCCGGCACGCCTCCGAAACGGATCGAGGAATATGCGGGCCGCGTGCGCTCCGGCCATACCGGCGTGAGCGTGGCCCGGATGCGCTCACCGGAAGGCTGGGCCGAGCCCGGCCAACGGCCGGAGTTCGAGGAGATCACGGTCGTTCTCGACGGCATGGTCCGGGTCGACCACGAGGACGGCATGCTCGAGGTACGAACTGGCCAGGCCGTGGTCTCTCATCCGGGCGAGTGGGTCCGCTACAGCAGCCCGGAGCCGGGCGGCGCACACTATCTGGCGGTCTGTCTTCCTGCGTTCTCGCCGGAAAACGTGCACCGGGACAACCCGCCAGCCTAGAATCCCGGGATGACGATCTTCCCGAGGTTCTGCGGCTTCCTTCTTCTCACTCTTGGCCTCGCAATTGGCTCCGAGATGGCCTTGGCGCTTTCGGAAGCCGAAGCGACGGCGTTGGTCGCGGCGGAGGACCGCACTGCGGAAGATCGCGAGCGCGATGGGCGGCGGCATCCCGCTGAACTCCTGGTCTTCAGCCAGGTCGAGGGCGGCATGAAGGTCGCCGACCTGGGCGCGGGGAACGGGTATACGACCGAACTGCTTGCCCGAGCCGTCGGCCCGAAGGGCACGGTCTACGCACACAACTCCCCCTACGTGATCGAGAAGTACGTCAAGGAGAGTTGGCCGGCGCGGCTCTCACGAGACGTGATGAAGGGCGTGAACCGCATCGACCGCGAACTCGGCGACCCCTTGCCCCCGGAAGCCAAGGGGCTCGACCTGATCACGATGATCTACGTCTACCACGACACACTCTTCGCACCGATCGACCGGCCCGCCATGAACGCGAAACTCCTCGCAGCCCTCCGCCCGGGCGGCTCTCTCGTCGTGATCGATCATCACGCGAAGCCCGGTGCGGGCCCGGAAATCGCCGAGACGCTTCACCGCATGGACGCTGCGCTCCTGCGCAGCGAACTCGAGGCCGCCGGTTTCACCTTCGCGGAAGAAGCGGATTTCCTCCGCCAGCCGGAGGATCCGCGGGAGGAGCCCTTCTTCAAGATGGAGGCGCCCACGGACAGCTTCGTCCATCGCTATCTGAAGCCTGCGGCTGCGACCGACTGAACCCCCGCCGCATCCACCCGGGAATCCGCGCGCCTTCCCGTCCTCGAAGGGCCCTACCGGTCTCCGTTCCGGAGCCTGGCTTGCCAGGCCCCCAGGATCCCGGCCACCCGCTCCTCCCCCACCAACCCCAGATGGCCGGCGCCCTCCACGATTCGGATTTCGGCCTGAGGCGCGTGAGGCGTGATCGCCGGGCCAAAGCGGTCGGCGGCAAAAGCTTCATCCTCTGAACCGACGACCAGAAGCAGCGGTACGGTCGTCGCCTCCAGTTCCTCCTGCCAGTTCCGCGGCGCAAAGCCGACGTTCAAGCGGTGGCTGTAGGCCAGCGTCTCCGTGCCGTCGCGGACGTCTTCGGCCATGGAGAACTCGATGGTCGTCACGGCGTCGAAGGCGTGGATGCCAAAGCCATTGAGGATGGAGAGCAGAATGATCCGGGGAATCTTCGGCCGGGCCCAGCCGCCCGAACTGTTGCCTGCGCGCATGGTCGGCGCATCATGGGCCAGGTAGGGCGCCAACAAGACGAACCCGGCGGCCTCCCCGCCACCACCTGCGTATCGCAGCGCCAACCCTCCGCCGGATGAATGACCACCCACGAAGATGCGGCCGCTCGGGTGACGCTCGCCCACCCATCCGACCAGATCGACGAGATCGTCTTCCAGTTGATCTACGTAGTCGATGTCACCGCGCCGCTCCGGATCCACTCCGTGGCCCCGCAGATCGGGTGTATACACGTGGGCCGCGCCAGCTCCGGCCAGGCGTTCGCCGAGTGGTGCCAGGTAGGCGGAGTGATAGCCGGAGCCGTGCAGCAGGACGAAGACGTCGGGAGCCTCGCTCGCATAGTGCCGAACCGGCAGGTTGGCTCCGGTGCGGGTCGGATAGGCCAGCGGCTCGGGAGGGGGAGCCGAGGAGCCGGCGATCGCGGCGAAGTCGAGACCCATTGGAGCGTCCCCGGCATCCGGCGCGTCTGCACAGGCGAGCACACAGACCAGGGCGGCCAACCGCGCAGCGTGAGTCATGAGGGAAGCATCGCTCAGGCACCCGGCGGGTGCCCGGCCCCCTCAGCTCATGCCTCGTAGGAGTTGCGAGGCATGAAATCCCCGCGGCCCTCCGGAAGCAGGTCGAAGAAATGCCACGCGGGCGAAAGCAGATCCATGCCGCGGAAGCCCGCCTCCCCGAGCAAGGCGCATTGGGAGTAGAAATGCTGAAGCGCACCATCGGTGCGGCGGGTATAGATCGAGACACCGGGCAACTGCCCCCCATCGGGCGTTTCGAAGCCGAGTTCGGACTTGAGCGTCGAACCCGCCGCAGAGACCAATCGAAGGTTCTGCCAACCCCGCCCTCGCGCATAGGCGGAGAACTCACCGACGTCGCCAGCGACCAGCACCGCGAAGTTGGCGCGCTGCTGCAGATGCGGGACCACGCCGTCGTAACCGTCCGCCCATAGCGTGCACATCGGGCACGGATTCGTCTGGCTCTTGCCGAACATGAATTGCATCAGGATCAGCGGTTTCGTGGGATCGACGAACAACTCGGAGAGCTTCACCGGAACCCGTTGGCCGTCACGGAATTCTTCGAAGGCTTCGTCCGGTACCGCCGTGTCCTGGGGAAGGCTCCGGCGGAGTTCCGCGACACGCTCTCGCTGATCGCGTAGAGCCACTTCTGCCTCGAACAGCTCATCGCGCAGCTTGGCGTAGCCGGGCGACTCGCTCGGGTGTCGGCTGGACATGTCAGTCCTCCTTGGTGGGGTTCTGGGAGACGAGATCGAGGATCCGCGCCCAGCCGGCTTCGTGGCCGGCGTAGGCGTCGGAATCCGGAAGTTCGTCGTGCTCGAGGTGCAAGCGGGTCTGGCCCGGGCCTGCGGGCACGAACGTCACGGTGACGCGGGTATGAGCCTCGGCCTCGGCGATGAAGTCGGAGACCCAGGTGAAGGCGAGGCGGCGCGGAGGATCGATCTCCAGGTATTCCCCCGTCTGCGTGAAATCCTGCTCGGAACCGTGCATGACGATGCGGAACCGGCCACCGACCCGGAAGTCGAGTTCAACCGTCGCCGGGCGCATGCCCTCGGCGGGACACATCCACAGGGAGAGACTGGCCGCATCACTCCAGGCCTCGAAAACTTCCTCGGCGGTCGCGTCGATCAAGCGCTCCTGCACGATCCGATTCGTCATCGCTTCGTCCGAAGGTGCTTCTCCAGAGCGTCGAGCCTCCCCTCCCAGAAATCCGCGTAGCCAGCCGCATAGCGTGCGACCTTGCGCAGGGGGTCGGCTCGAAGCCGCAGGCGATGCTCGCGGCCTTCCACCTTGCGCACGACCAGGCCGGCCTCCTCGAGCACCCGCACATGCTTCGAGACTCCGTTCAAGGAGATCTCGAAGGGCGCCGCGATCTGCCCGATCGTGGCGGGCCCGCGCCGCAAGCGGCCGAGAATCGCCCGGCGCGTGGGATCCGCCAGGGCGGCGAAGGTGCGATCCAATTGTTCAACCATCTGGTTGAACGTTATCTCGAAGCCGAAGTCCCGGTCAAGCTTTCGGCCACGAAAAGATCGGCCTCATGAGTACTTCCGGAATTCCGGCTTCCGCTTGGCACGAGCGGCTTCGCCGCCCTCTTTCGATTCCTCGGTGCCGTAGTAGAGGGCCAGCCCCTGCATCCCCAGCGCACCGATCCCGCGAATCGATTCGGTATCCGCGTTGAAGGAGCGCTTGGCCAGGGCAATCGCCGTCGGGCTGCGCTCCACCAGCTCCATGCACCAGGCGGCGGTCTCCGCATCGAGATCGTCATCGGGCACGACCTTGTTGACGAGGCCCATTTCGCAGGCTTCCTCGGCGGAATAGCGCCGGCACAGGTACCACATCTCGCGCGCCGTCTTCTCGCCAACCACCCGGGCGAGATACGCGGTACCGAAGCCCGGATCGATCGATCCCATCTTCGGCCCAACCTGCCCGAACACCGCGCTCGCTCCGGCGAGGGTGAGATCGCAGAGCGTGGCCAACACGTTTCCACCACCGATGGCATAGCCGCGCACTTTCGCGAGCACGGGCTTCGGAACATCCCGGATCACCGAGTGCACCTCATCGATCGGCATGCCGATCACACCGCGGTCACCTCCGTAGCCACCGCTATCGTCGTGGCTCGATTGGTCACCACCCGTGCAGAACGCACGCTCGCCCGCACCGGTAAGCACGATCGCACCGATCTCGCGGTCGTAGCCCGCCCGCTGGAATGCGTCGACCAACTCGATGCAGGTACGAGCGCGAAAGGCATTCATCACCTCGGGCCGGTTCAGGGTGATGGTGGCAACGTGATCACGCGCCTCATAGAGGATGTCTTGATAGTCCATGATCTCTTTCGTTTTTCAGCCATGCATGGTCAGGCCGCCCGAAACGCTGATCGTCTGGCCCGTGATGAAGGCCGCGTCGTCGGACAGCAGAAAGGCGACCAGGCCCGGAAAATCCTCGGGCTGGGCCAGGCGCCGCATCGGAATCGAACGAGCCAGGGCCGCTGCGAGCTTTCCAGATTCGTCGAAGCTGGCGAAGAAGGGGGTGTCGGTGGGGCCTGGCGAAACGACGTTCAAGGTAATCCCCTGCTTCGCCAGCTCGCGGGCCACGGATTTCGAGAACGCGGCGACACCCCCTTTGCATGCTGCGTAGACGGCTTCACCACTGGAGCCCACCCGGCCCGCATCGGAGGTGATACTCACGACCCGACCCCGACCGTGGCGGGTCATGCGCCGCAGCACGGCCTGGGTCACATGCAGCGGCCCATAGAGATTGATGTCGATCACCTTCCGCCAGAGCTCTACATCCGTCTCGAGAAAAGCCGCGGCTTCGTCCCAACCTGCGTTGTTGACGAGACCTGCAACCTGGCCCAACTCGGTCTCGAACGCCTCGACCGCAGATTCGACGGCAGCTCCATCGGTGATGTCGACCTGCCAGGCGCGGCCTCGGCCACCTGCCTCGGCGATGGCGGAAACCGTCGCCTCCCCACCGGGCCCGTCGAGATCGAAGATCCCGACAACCGCGCCCTCTTCAGAAAGACGCCGGGCGATCGCACGCCCGATTCCACTCGCTGCGCCCGTGACGAGAACCGGCAACCCTTCGAGACCACGTAGACCCACGCCCAAGGGGTACCGCGTCCGAACGGAAACTGCCTACACGTCGTACCTGGACAGGCACCTCTCGCAGAGGCCGTGAGAGAAATCTGCCAGGGAGTGCGACGCAACGTACTCCTCGAGCTGTTCCCAAGCCCCGTCTTCCCGGCGGACGCTCTTGCATTCGGCGCAGATCGGTACGATGCCGCGAAGCGTCTCGATGCTGTCGAGTGCGTCCCGGAGCCGGCCGATCAGGGCTTCGCGTTCCTCGGCAGCCTCCCGCTCCGGGGTCTCGTCCCTCCCGAAGACCACGACCCGGCCCTCCCCGTCGGCATTCCGATAGTGGCGACCCCGCAAGTCGAGCCAGCGCAGGCTTCCATCGGGACGTACATAACGTGCCGAAACGCTGGCCGGCTCGTCACCCCGTACGAGAGCCTCGAAGAAAGCCTCTACATGCGGAAGATCCTCGGAATGCACGTGCTGGATTTCTGTTCTCCCGAGCAGGGCAGACGGCGGCCGGCCCAGGAGCCCCTCGTGACCCGGACTGGCGTACAGGATCGTCCCATCGTCTGCGACTTCCGCCACGATGTCGCGGGCGTTCTCCGTATAGGCCCGAAAACGAGCAGCTGTCCTCTCCAATTCGTCGCGAAGTTCCTTTCCCTGCTGATAGGCGGTCCGCCTGCCTCGCTCGTAGTAGGAGGCCCCGCCCCAGAAGCCCAGTGTGAGCACGCCCACGCCCACCAATGCGTCGGTCGCTCCGAGGGAAACGTCTGGAAGAGGAATCTGGGCCGGAACGACGGCCGCGATCATCAGGGCGGCACACGTCGTCAACGCAACCACTCCTCCCAGACGAGGGGAAACGAGAAGTGTGGCCAGAATGGGGATGACGGTCATGGTGATCAGCGAGCTGAGCACTGCTCCCCCCGTCAGCACGACCATCCCAGCATTCGAGAGCCCCAGCAAGCTGACGACGAGGATACAGATCCAGACCCCGGCGGGACGACCGCGCAGGCAGAGCCATGCGACCCCGAACACCAAGCCAACCAGGCCTAACACCCCGGCAAGGAACACGGCTCCTTCAGAGAACCGAACCGCCGCGGTGTACACCGTCAGCATGCATGCGCTCAACAAGGCGAAAACGGCTACATCGGTGCGAAGATCTACCCGGACTGGATTCGGTACCACCTGATCCCCTCCTCCAACTCCCACGCCCGCCATTCTGCCCGAACGAGTGAGCCCTTGCGCGAGGAAATTGGGCGCTCCGGTAGCGGTGAGCTGCAAACGGCCCGCCCGAGCCGGCATGAGCACGCCACACGGGGCGGTTTCCGGGCGGGGCAGCGCGCGAAATCCCGCCTACTCTTCCGCCTTCTCCTCGCTGGAAGGGCCCTCGGAGATTCCATCGGTCTGCTTCCTGCCCCCCGAATCGGCTCGCGCCGACGGCGGTTTCGAGGAACGAGGCTTCGGGAGAACCCCATGGGCTGGCTGCGCTGGATTGGATTCGGACTACTGGCTCTGATCCTGTTGATCTGCCTGCTGCTCACACCAGCCCACCTGCAGATTCGCGAACTCGATCCGGACCCGCCGCCCGTCTCGGCGCTGCTTGCCCTGGACGGCGAGGCCGACCGTCCCGTCCGACTTGGCTGGATGGAAACATCCCGACAGCCTTCCTTCTCGCCTCCGCCCCGCGTGCTTTCCCACCCGTCCTTCGCGCTGGAATGGAAAGACGGGCGGATCCTGCTCGTCGATCTGGGCATGAGCCCGGAGGCCGCTCGCAAGTTTGGCGCGCCGTTCGAGAGCCTGGGCGCCGGGCCCGTCGAAGTCTTCGGTTCGGTGGGAGAGATGCTCGGTGACGCAGCGGATCGCGTCGCCGGCGTCGTCATCACTCACCTGCACATCGATCATGTGGAGGGAGCCCGTTCGCTCTGCGAGGTTCGCGAGGGCGCGGCCCTTCCCATCTTCCAGGTCCGCGCCCAGGCGGAGCTGACCAACTACGGAACCCGAAGCACCTCCGAGCTGGTCGATGAGGTCGGTTGCCTGAACCGGACCGTTGTACCCGCGGGGAGTGCCGTCGCGCTCCCCGGGTTCCCCGGCGTGGCCCTGATCCACGCGGCCGGGCACACCCCGGGCAGCCAGATGCTGGCCGCGTCCCTGGCCGGGCCCGACGGGACGAAACGGGTGATCTTCACCGGGGACGTCATCAACGATATCGAGTCCGCACGTCTCGACCGGCCCAAGGCGCTGATCTACCGGCTCCTGATCGTTCCGGAGGCCGATGGCCAGCTGAGCCGGATTCGCCGCTTCCTGGCCGGACTCGAGCGCGACCATGGCTTCAGCCTGGCGATCGCCCACGACGGAGACCATCTGGCGTCCCTGGGCCTTCCCGGCGTCACGGAGCCGTGAGTCCGGCGCTTCCGGCCCCCCGGGTGTTCTGATAGCTTGCTCGGATGGCCAATCGATTTCGGCCTGGCCTGATCGCGGCCGGGCTCGCGCTGACCTTCCTCGCACCGCTTGCTCCGCCGAGGGCCGCCCAGGCGGCGTTGACCTGTGGGGACATCCCCGATCTCACGACATTCTTCTTCCAGAAGCACATCACCGCCCACCAGCTGGACGATGGCATCCGGACGCGAACCGTCGAGACCTATCTGAAACGGATCGATCCCCAGCGGGTCTTCTTCCTGGAGAGTGAGCTTTCGGAGCTCCAAAGCTCCCTGAAGAGCCTGTTCCTGGAGACGCGCTCCAGCGATTGCAGTCGGTTGCGCCGGCTCCACCAGGACATCCTCGGCCGCAACCGGGAAGTCGAGGGCTTCATTCGCGGCTTCATCGCGCGAGACGACTACGTGCTGGATACGGATGCAACCCTGCTCCTGGATCCGGACGAGCGTGGATCTCCGGCCACCAAGGAGGAGCGCGACGAGCTGCTGCGCACCCTCGCCCACTTCCAGATCTCGAACTACCTCGAAGGGGACGTGAGTATGGAGGAGGCCAAGAAGCGCCTCGTCCATCGCTACGAGCTGCGCACGAAGCGCGTCGCCGAGCTGAGCCGTGAGGATCTCTACTCCCAATTCCTCGACGCGTTTGCCGGAGCTCTCGACCCGCACACGTCGTACCTCTCCCCGCACGTGTGGGAAGATTTCCAGATCCAGATGGAGCTCTCGCTGGAAGGCATCGGTGTCGCCCTCACTGAACGGGACGGCTACGCCGTGGTCGAACAGATCATTCCAGGCGGCGCGACGGATCGCATCGACGCACTCGAACCGGCAGACCGCATCATCGCCGTGGCCGAGGAAGGCCGCGACGCCGTCGATATCATCGACATGGCATTGCGCGACGTCGTGCGCCTGATCCGCGGACGCAAAGGCACGCGCGTGCAGCTGACCGTGCTGCGCAAGGGCGACACGACCGAGCGCTTCCAGGTCTCGATCCAACGCGACACGATCGATCTCGAAGAACAGGCGGCAAAGCTCCGCATCGAAACCATCGACGTGGGGGACCAGAAGCTTCGCCTGGGCGTTCTCGACCTTCCGTCGTTCTATGGAGGCGACCGGGATCCAGCCAAGCGGCTGGGCTCCCGCGATGTGCGCCGACTGTTGGCAGAGGTGCGGCGTGAGAAGCTGGACGGGCTGCTCCTCGATTTGTCGCGAAACGGTGGCGGCCTGCTCGAGGATGCAGTCACGATCTCGGGCTTCTTCATCGAGGATGGCGGCATCGTCGCCGTTCGCGACGGCGGGGATCGAGGGCGGGTCTTGCCCGATCCGGACAACTCGGTCTTGTACGGCGGGCCCCTCGTGATCCTGACTTCCCGCGTGAGCGCATCGGCTTCGGAGATCCTGGCGGGGGCCCTCAAGGATTATGGCCGGGCCGTCGTCGTCGGGGATGATCACACGTTCGGAAAGGGCACCGTCCAGAGCCTCTTCCCCTTGCGGCCCGGGCTCGGCGCTCTCAAGGTGACGACCGGCTTGTTCTTCCGACCAGGGGGAACGTCCACTCAACATGCGGGCGTCGCCGCCGATGTGGTCGCGCCTTCGCTCTTCTCGACCGATGAGTTCGGCGAGAGCGCGCTCTCCTATTCGCTGCGCGCTCCGTCGATCGACGCCTTCCTCGGGAACGGCAACCGCCAGCAAGCCTGGAAGCCCGTTTCGCCGGATGTGGTCAAAGAGCTGGCGCGCCGTTCGGAGACGCGCCAGACGGGAGACGAGTTCTTCGAGACGATCCGAGAGGAACTCGCCAAGAAGGAGGCCTCGGAAGGTATCGTTCGCCTCGCGGATCTGGTTGCCGAAAAGAACGAAGACGATTCCGATCCGCTCGCAGCCAACGAAAGCAGCCCCGCTCCGGGCAATGCAAGTGCAGCGGTGCCCGAGGAAGCCAAGGCGGATGACGAAGAGCTGACGCCCCACGCGCAGGAAGCGTTGCGCGTCTTGGGGGATCTGATCCTCCTCTCGAAATAGCGCGGGCGGACGGATGCGCGCATTGTGGACCGTCCTGGGTGTGGCCGCGTTCATTGGTCTTCTCGTCATGACGACGCTGCGCAGTGGCCAGGTGGAGTGCGAGGTCTGCGTGGTGACCAAGGCGGGCAGTCATTGCTCCAGAGCGGCCGGCGCCGACCGTGAGGAGGCCATGGTCGGAGCCCTGCGTGCGGCCTGCGGAACCGCCGCCGGCGCCATGGACGACGAACTGGCCTGCACGGACCGGGCACCCCAGCGGATCACCTGCGAGCCCTAGCCTACGGGGCGCTACACTCGGAGGCCGACCCTCCCGTTTGCTTTGGAGCCAACTTGGTCATTCAGATTCTCAGCTCTCCTCCGCCCGAGCCCGAGGAAATCGCCAGTCAGCTGGGTGAGGCGATCCGTGAGGGTCTGCCGGAGGCTGAAGTCGTGGTTCGCGCCGTAAGCCCGGGCCACTTCGAAATCGAGGTGGTCTCTGCCGATTTCGAGGGCCTCTCCCGTGTGAAGCAGCAGCAGGCCGTCTACGCGAAGATCAAGCACCTGATGGCGGGCGATACCGCTCCGGTCCATGCGATCGACCGGATGGTCACGCGTACGCCCTGAGCCGTTGTCACCCAGCGGCCCAATACAAATGGACCCTCGATACCGGAGCGCGTTGAATCGCGACGTCTTGCCGGCACGGGCGGGCGAGTTCGCGCCGCTCCGGATCGGCCCCCTCGAGGTGGCCTCGCCCATCGTGCTTGCGCCCATGGCCGGCGTGACGAATGCGCCATTCCGAAGGCTATGCCGGAAATTCGGCGGTGGGCTCTTCGTCAGCGAGATGATCACGGCCAGGGCGTTGGTCGAGGGCAACACCAAGAGCCACAAGCTTGCCGATTTCGCACCGGACGAGAGCCCGCGCAGCTTGCAGCTCTACGGGGTCGACCCGCAGAGCATGGCGGAGGCCACCGCCTGGTTGGTCGGCGAAGGGCGCGTCGACCACATCGATCTGAACTTCGGCTGCCCGGTGCGGAAGGTGACGCGCAAGGGAGGGGGAGCAGCCATTCCAGCGCGCCCCGCCCTGCTCGCGAAGATCGTGCGCGCGGTCGTGAAGCACGCCGAGGCCGTGCCCGTGACCATCAAGTTCCGCATCGGGATCGATGAGCGCCTGACGACGTTTCTCGACACCGGGCGCATCGGCGAGCAAGAAGGCTGCGCGGCCGTTGCCCTGCACGCGCGAACTGCCGCCCAACTGTACGACGGCGAGGCAGATTGGGCAGCGATCGCCGAATTGAAGCAGAACGTTCGAGGCATTCCCGTGCTCGGAAACGGCGACATCTGGGAGGCCTTCGATGCCCTGCGCATGATGCGGTCGACCGGTTGTGACGGTGTCGTGGTAGGTCGAGGCTGCCTCGGGCGCCCCTGGCTATTCCGGGATCTCGCCCAGGTCTTCGCGGGCCACGAGCCCCAGGAGCCGCCGAACTTCGGTGAAGTACGGGCCACGATGCTCGAGCATGCGCATCTGCTCGCCGATTTCTTTGGCGAGGCGCCTGCGATGCGCGCCTTTCGCCGCCATGCCACCTGGTACACGAAGGGTTTCCCGGGTAGTGCCCAGCTGCGCGGCGAATTGATACGAGTAACGTCCCTGACCGGGCTCGAAGAAGTTCTCGAAGCCGTCGACCCGAACCTCCCCTTCCCCCCGGAAGCCATGCGCGTTCCGCGCGGCAAGAAGGCCGGCACCCAGAAGGTCGCCCTGCCGGAAGGCTTCTTCGACCACCTGGAGGATGATTCGCCCGTCGACCCGGACGCGGAGCTGGCGATCTCGGGGGGCTGAGTGGAATCAGATCTCGACCCCGGCGTCGCGTAGAAAGGCTGTGAGCGTTCTCTTCACTACGGCTGGCGGGTGCCCGACACCGCCGCCGGCGCTAGCGTGGCCTCTCCAGAAGGAGAACTCACGCGCATGGAACGTCTTCGTGACCGGGTTGCCGTCGTTACCGGCGGCGCAAGCGGCATCGGCCGCGGCATGGCAGAGGCCTTTGCCTCGGAAGGAATGAAGCTGGTGATCGCGGATATCGAATCCGCGGCCCTCGAGGGTGCCGTCTCCGAGCTTCGCGATGCCGGCGCGTCCGTCCTGGGTGTGGAGTGCGATGTCTCGAAGGCGGATTCAGTTGCGCAGCTTGCCGAACGCACACTCGAGGAATACGGCGCAGCCCACGTCCTGTGCAACAACGCTGGCGTTGCAGGTGGAATGGGAGGCCCGATCTGGGAGGCCAGCCTCGACGAATGGGATTGGGTGATGGGCGCGAACCTGATGGGCGTCGTCCATGGCATTCGCAGCTTCGTTCCGATCTTGCTCGAACAGGAGGAGGGACACGTGGTCAACACGGCGTCGATAGCCGGGTTGATTCCGGGGCGTGGCATCTACGGTGTTACCAAGCACGCCTGTGTCGCCCTCTCGGAAAGCCTGTGGAGCGGCTTTCAAGCCCAGGGCGCGAAGGTGGGTGTCTCGGTGTTGTGTCCCGGCTGGGTCGCGACGCGGATCGCAGAATCCGAACGCAACCGGCCTGAGGCGCCCCGGGAGCCGACAGCGGTGGGGCCCGAAGCCGAGGCCATGCAGAAGATTCTCGAAGGCATGATCACCAGCGGAATGGATCCGGCGGAAGTCGGCCGAATCGTCGCGTCGGCCATCAAGGAGCAACTCTTCTACGTGTTGCCGCATCGCTGGGAGAACATGATCGAAGCGCGCACGCGCAACATCCTCGACGGCGGTGATCCCATCGGTGAGCCGCCGCCCGGCACCCCCGATTGGTTCAATGCTGCCGAACCGAAGGACGACTGAGAGAGGGCCGCCGCTTGTGTTGGAGCCCTACTCCAAGGGTTCCCGGATCTCGCGAAGCAGCTTCGCCGCCACTGCTGCGGGGCTGTCGCCATCCTCATCCACTGAATAGTTGAGGCCCTGCATCCGCGGCTCGTCGATCGTTCCCTCCAGGGCGCGGAGTGCATCGAGCACGTCCGGGGCCTCCCGGCTGAGGCGCGGACTCGCGAGCAGGATGGCGTCGTAGGGCGGTATGACGCCAAGATCATCTTCCAGCAGCACCAGATCGTAGGCCGCGATCCGGCCATCCGTGGAGAACGCACTGATCACATCGACCTCCCCGCCGGCCACGGCCTGATACATGAGGCCCGGGTCCATGCTCCGCTCCTCGGAGAACGACAGGCCGTAGCGCGCCTCCAGCGCCTTCCATTCGGCGCGGCTGAAGAACTCGAGATCGCCGCCGATCTCGAGACCCGGGGCGACGCGCGGTAGATCGCCGATGCGCGATACGCCGAGTTCGCGGGCTCGATCCGCGCGCATACCGAGGGCATAGGTGTTCTCGAAGCCCAGAGCCGCAACGAGCGCGATGCCATGCTCGGCGGCAAGCCACTCGCCCACTTCTCGCAGGACGGCTTCCCGACTTTCCGGAAGGCCTTGGCGTTTCATCACCGTCGCCCAGATCGTGCCCGAGTAGTCGATGTAGAGATCGATCTGGCTTTCGCGGAGTGCGTCGAATGCCACGGTGGAGCCGAGAGATTCCAGAGCTCGCGAATCCCTCCCGGTTTCTTCGCGAACCCAGCCGGCCACCAGCTCGGAGAGGATGTATTGCTCCGTGAAGGTCTTGGACCCGATCAAGACGGGCCGGTCGCCGGTGCGGCTTCCATCCGCAACGAAGGCGAACGCCACGTAGGCGTAGAGCCCGAGAACGAGGGCCAGGACCGCACCCACCCGCGCTCGACTCCGGTTGCGCACGCCGGACTCGAGCGCCGCGATCAGACCATCCAGGAGGAGCGCCAGGCCGGCAGCCGCCAGGCAACCGACCCAGACCGCCGTGAAGTTGCGCGTCTGAAGCCCGGTGAAGATGAAGTTGCCGAGGCTCGTGGCCCCGACCGGCGTCGAGAGTGTGGCCGTGCCCACGACCCAGACCGCAGCCGTGCGCACGCCGGCGACCACGACCGGTAGTGCCAGTGGCAGCTCCACCCGAAGCAGTTGTTGGCGCGGCGTCATCCCGACCCCGCGCGCCGCTTCCACCAAGGCCGGATCGACGCCGCTGATTCCCGCGACGGTGTTCCGCAAGATCGGCAGGATGCTGTAGAGCGAGAGCGCGACGATCGCAGGCGGGTAGCCGATGCTACGCAGCTCGACACCGAGCCCCTCGAGCCACACGGCCAACCCCGCGAGCGTTGGCACCATGATCGCCAGCAACGCCAGGCTGGGGATCGTCTGGATGACGCTCGCCACGCCGAGCACGCCCCCTTCCAGGCTGCGCCGACGGGTGACGGCGATGCCCAGCGGGATGGCGATGGCCATGCCGAAGGCCAGAGCGACCAGTGTGAGCTGCAGGTGCGCGGTAAGGCGTTCGGGCAGGAGAGCGAGCTGCTCGCTCATGAGCTTCCCTCGAGCAGCCGATCCACGGCGTCGCGCTGACGACGCGGCGATTCGAGCAGCTCCGCGACGCGCGGGTGGGCGGGGGCGGCGAGCAACTCGGCCGGGGTGCCAATCTGCAGGATCCGCCCCGCGTGCATCACCGCGATGCGATCTGCGAGCAGAATCGCCTCGACCATGTCGTGGCTGACGAACATCACGGTCAAGCCGAGAGATTCCCGGAGCGCTCGAAACGAATCCTGGAGACGATCCCGGGTCAGCGGATCGAGCGCACCGAACGGTTCGTCGAGCAGAAGGATCTCCGGTTCCGCCGCCAGGGCACGAGCCAAGCCTACTCGTTGCTGCTGTCCACCGGAGAGCTCGGACGGCGCGCGGTTGCGGAATTCGGCGGCGGGTAACTCCACGCGATCGAGCAGTTCGTCCACGCGGGCATTGATTCGGCCCCTCTCCCAACCCAGGAGTTCCGGAGTGATCGCGATGTTTTCCGCCACGCTGAGATGGGGAAACAAGCCGACCTGCTGGAAGCCGTAGCCGATCCGGCGGCGGAGTTCGTGGGCGGGAAGCCCGCGGTGATCGTGCCCGTCGATCTCGACTCTTCCCGAGGTGGGCTCGATCAGGCGATTCACCATCTTCAGGGTCGTGGTCTTGCCGCAACCGGAGCCGCCCACCAGAAATACGCACTCGCCCGCCGCCACACGAAGAGAGATACCCTCGACCGCCCGGGTCTCGGCTTCTGCGCCGTAGCGCTTCACGAGCTCGTGGAGCACGATCACGCGCGGAGCTTACCATGGGAGTCGTCTACGCCCTGCTCGCCTACGGAGCATGGGGAATCCTACCGATCTACTGGAAGGCACTCGCGGCGGTTCCGGCCACGGAAATTCTCGCCTGGCGGGTCGTCGGCACGGTGGCGTTCACCTTGCTGCTGCTCGGGTTGCTTCGCCGGCTCCCGGAGCTCCGCATCTTTCTCCGCGAACCACGAGAAGCCGTGCGACTCAGCATGAGCAGCGTGCTGATCGGCACGAACTGGCTGATCTACATCTGGGCCGTCAACCACGACCAGTTGCTCGAAGCGAGCTTCGGCTACTACCTGAACCCGTTGTTCAGCGTGTTTCTCGGCCGCGTGGCATTGGGCGAACGGATCTGGCCCCTGCAGGCGCTGGCGGTCGCCATCGCGGCAGGGGGTGTCGCAGTCCTCGGCTGGCAATTTTCGGGGTTGCCTTGGGTCTCCCTCGCGCTTGCAACCAGCTTTGGGCTGTACGGTTTGATCCACAAGCTGAGCCACGTCCGGCCGATCCCCGGGCTGTGGTTCGAAACCGGCCTGCTCGCGCCTCTCGCCGTGCTGCTTCTGGTATTTGGCGTGGAACCCACGGGCGGAGCACTCGCCGAGGGCCTCAGCCCTCTGGAGGAGACGCTGCTCCTTGCTGCAGGTCCGGCCACCGCCCTGCCCCTGCTGTGGTTCGCCAGTGCGGCTCGGCGCTTGACACTCTCGGTCCTCGGCCTCTTCCAATACATCGCACCCAGCATCGGCTTCCTGCTGGCCGTGTTCGTCTACGCCGAACCCTTTTCGAGAGCCCACGGAATCGCGTTCTCGTGCATCTGGCTCGCGCTGGCGCTCTTCACCTACGACTCCTGGCGGAGGAGAAGCCGGTAGCGGAGAGCGGGGACGTTCTTTCCGCAGTTTCCGTTGCTGGAGTCTCCGCCCGTTTCTAGAGGCGCTCGGCGAACAAGCCCAGCACGCGATCCATGGCCTCTCGGGTCGGGTGGCCGGTTTCGTCCACGAAATCTGCGGCCACCACGCTATGAGCGATACGGCTGATCCCATGGGCATTGCCGCGCCCCGAATCGATTTCGATTCCTTCGAAGCCATCACCCAGCTCGCGTCGCAATGTCTCGAAGCGTTCCGGCGGACACAGGGGATCGTGGGTAAAACGCAGCCCAAGAACCCCGGCGCCTTCGGCCGCGCGTTTCTTGACACACGCAAGCTGCTCTGGTGTCACATGCAACGCGGCACGCCGCTCCTTGCCGAACCCGAACGGCAGGGATGGCTGGGAGAGCACCGGCGCCATCAGCGCGGGTTCCATCATCAAGGCCAGTGCGAAGTTGCCCGTCAGGCACATTCCGATCGCGCCGATGCCCTTGCCGCCGATCTCTTCGTGGAGCGCACGCGCAAGCGCTCGCAGCCAATCCGTGATCGGGCTGGCGCCGTGGGCAGCGAGCACGTGGAACTCCCGGCTGATGCACGCCCGAAGCATCTGGCCCGCCACATAGCCGCCCGAAATGGGCTTGTTGAGAACGCCGAAGAGTTCCGGCATCTCGACGGTGAATCCGGCGTCTGCCACGATCCGTCCGAACTGCGCGACCTGCGGCGTGATGCCTGGTATCTCGTGCATCACCAGCACGCCGGGGCCATCGCCGCGACGATGAACCGTGCGCGTCACGCCTTCGAGCGTCACCTCGCGAGTCTCGAATCCATCCAACATGCCCGGACCATACATCGGGCGTCTGGTGGATTCAGCCCTCGCTCCCTGCACGCAGTGGCGTGGGCTTGCCGAAGAGCCAACCCTGGCCGAAGGAGATGTTCAACTCCTTCAGCACTTCGAGTTCCTCGAGCCTGTCGAGCCCTTCGCCGATGATCTTGGCGCCAATCGTGTTGGCGACCGCTTGAAGGGCCTGGAGCAACGCCTTGCGGGCGGGATCCGTATCCAGGCCCGTTACCAGGGCGCGGTCCACCTTGATGAACTCCGGCTCCAGCTCGATGACCGCCTGAAGGCTCGCATAACCGGCACCCGTATCGTCAAGCGCAAAGCGGAAGCCCAGTGCGCGGTACGCGTCCCGGACCTCGCGGAACGCATCGAAATTCTCGATCGACTCCTGCTCCGAGATCTCGAACACCACGTCACTCGGCCGGAGATTGGTGCGCTGGAGCGTGTGGACGAGCTCATCCGGAGCGAAGTAGGGATCGTGAATCGAGGTGGGCCGAACGTTCAAGAAGAGGGCCGTACCCGTCTGGATTTCCGTCGCTCCTTCGAGACCCGCACGCCGACAGAGGCAGTCGAGTTCGAAGAGCAGGCCTTCGTCTTCGGCGGCATCAAAGAGCGCCAGCGGACTGCGAAACGCGCTGCCCTCGGGCCCGCGCACGAGGGCTTCGTAGCCGTAGACGGTCTTGGTCGTGACATCGACGATCGGCTCGTAGACCGAGGAGACCTCTCCCGCGAGTACCATGGCCTGGAATGTCCGGCGCCGATGCCGGGCGTCCATTCGCGCCTGAAGATCGGCATCTTCCCGTGCCTCCGAAAGCGCCTCGCGAATCTGGTTCTCCGCACCGCGGAAGGGATTGCGCTGAACCGCTGCATAGCCCACCGAGAACTGCGGCATGCGCCGCGAATAGGGGTAGACCAGCTTGACCCCCTGCCTCTCGATCGCCGTCTCGATCCCCCGCGCGAGGCTCGGAAGCTCGTTGCGGTAGAAGCCTCCGTCTCCGTCACCGCGAAAGAAAGCGACAGCGATTTCGAAGCGCCCGGTTTCTCCCGTGACGACCACTTCATCCCCGTCGAGCTGATCCGCCGCCACGTCATAGACGAGAGCACTCAGGTTGCGAAGCGCCGCCTTGCTCGCCTCCGAACCGTGGTTTCGCTCGATGCCGCTCAGGCAGGTGCCATCGACCAGCACGATCCCAAGGCACTTCCCGCAGCCGTATTGTTGGACGAGGGACGGCAGGACGTCGCCGAGCCGCGGCAGGACAGCGGTTCGCGGGAGACGGTTTCCAGCGTCCCTCTCGTCCTTCTCCAGCTCGGCTTCGCTCACCGGTGCGTCATCGGCGTTTCGGAGGTGCGGATTGAGCCCTGAGCCTGGGGCGTTCGACCCGGGCCCGGGGCTCTCTTCGGACGGCTGAGCTACGGTGCCCGGCCATGTCGGATTTCCGGGCTGTCATCTTCGATCTCGGCGGAGTCGTCGTCGATTCACCGCTCCACACGATTGCCGCGTACGAGCGCGATCTCGGCATCCCGGACGGTTTCGTGAACCGTCTGGTGGTCGAGACGGGCCCCACAGGAGCCTGGTCCCGGCTCGAGCGAGGCGAGATCGACCGCGAGACCTTCGAACGGGATTTCGACGCCGAGTGTCGGGCGGGCGGCCATCCGCTCTCGGCCAGGGAGATGATGCGGCGGATCAGCGAATGCGCCCCGCGGCCCAGCATGCTGCGCGCGATCGATCGCCTGCGCGCCGCCGACTTCCTGGTCGCCGCCTTGACCAACAACTGGGTCGACGAGAGCGCGCCGGCAAACTCCCCCCACGAATTCAGCGCCCTCTTTCACGTCGTGGTCGAATCGGCCAAGACCGGTTTGCGCAAGCCGGACCCGCGCATCTACGAACTCGCCTGCCAGGAACTCGACGTCCAACCCCGCGAGGCCGTATTCCTGGATGACATCGGCCGCAACCTGAAGACGGCACGCAGCCTCGGCATGCATACGATCAAGGTCGACGCCCCAGAGCCCGCCCTCGCCGCGCTGACGGAACTGGTCGGCATCGACCTCTCCTGAGCCCACCCAGCATGGGCCCGCCCACCACGGAGACGATCGGCGGCGAAGCTCGTCACCTGCTGCGCCTGGCCGTGCCCGTGGTGACCGCCCTGCTCGGCACCATGATGATGGGTTTCGTCGACACACTGATGGTGGGCCGGGTCAGCGTCGAAGCCCTCGCTGCAGCCGCAATCGCCAACTTCTGGATCTTCGCGACCCTTCAGATGGCGCTGGGCATCTTGTTCGGCCTCGACCCGATCGTCGCCCAGGCTCATGGTGCTGGCGACGGCGAGCGCGCGCGGCTGGCCCTTCAGCAAGGCGTCGTACTTGCTGCCGTGCTCTCCGTGCTCCTCGTCTTCCTGTGGTCGTTGAGCGAGAACGTGCTGCTCGCGATGGGCCAGGATCCAGAACTTGCCGCCGGTGCACATACCTACACGCGAGTGCAGCTTCCGAGTGTGCCCTTCCTGCTCGGTGCCGCAGCCTTGCGGCAATACCTCCAGGCCCGCGAACTCGTGCGCCCAGCCATGTGGGTCGTATTGATCGCCAACCTGTGGAACGTGTTCTTCAACTGGGTCTTCATTTTCGGCCACCTCGGATCCCCCGCCCTGGGCCTGGAGGGCGCGGGTATCGCGACCTCGCTCACGCGGATCCTCTCGGGCCTGGCATTGTTAGGCCTCGTCTGGTTTCGCGGATACCACCAGGGCGGATGGATCCCCTGGAGCCGCGCCGCCTGGGATCCGGCCGGCCTTCGGCGACTGCTCGCGATGGGAATCCCAATCTCCGTGCAGATGGGTCTCGAGATGTGGGCTTTCAGCGGCTCCAACCTGGTGGCAGGTTGGCTGGGTACCCGCGCTCTGGCCGCTCACACGATCGTGCTCAACCTGGCATCGATCACGTTCATGATGCCCCTCGGAATCGCCCAGGGAACCGCCGTTCGCGTCGGCAACTTGATCGGTGCCGGCCGGCCCGAGCGGGCCCGCCGCGCAAGCTGGGTGGGCATCGCCGGAGGCGCCGGCGTCATGACGCTTTCAGCCACCCTCTTCGTCCTGCTGCGCGACCTGCTGCCACGGGCGTACACACCCGATGCCGCCGTCATCGCGTTGGCTGCGAGCATCCTACCGATCGCAGCTGCCTTCCAGGTCTTCGACGGCATCCAGGTCGTCGCCTGCGGCGTCCTCCGCGGCCTCGGCCGCCCCCGCCCCGCCGCCGTCTTCAATCTGATCGGCTACTGGATCCTGGGCCTGCCCATCGGCATCTGGCTGGCCCTGCGGACGAGCGCAGGCCTGGCGGGCCTGTGGTGGGGCCTGGCCGGAGGCCTCGCCCTCGTGGCCGTCGCCCTGCTCGTGTGGATTTCGCGAGCTGGAGAGGCGGCATTCACGGGGAGCGGAAGCCGTTAGGCGCGAGAGTCCTTGGCTACTTGCTTGGCGTGCCATTGGGCTTCTTGGGACTGCCTGGTGAGCAAAGCCCTCCCATGTAGATCGCATGCCTCACGGGGAATTGCCACCTGCGGGGCGCGGCGGTTGGCCAGCCTGGGTTTCGCGGGGCTGTTGAGGGCGGACGGGTTGGGGGTGAGGGCATCCTTTCATCCTGCGGTGGGCTCTCGCCCGGCCGACGCGTGGGCGCGGCGCTTTAGCCCGCCTGGGTGGGGCCAAGGTCGGCTTGGGGTCGTGGGTCGGGCGGGCTGTGTACGGGTTCTCGGCTGGATCGCGGCCGGTAGCGGTGTTCGTCGGTGTTCCTTGACATCGCATTCAAACAATGCCATTATCAACACCATGCTGCGTCGGACTCCTCAGCTCGAACTTCCCCTTCATGGTTGGGGTGGAAGGCGTGAGGGCGCTGGACGTAAGCGCGGTCCGAACCCTCGGGTGGCTCATCTCCAGCGAGCGCCGTTGGCTTCGCGGCATCCTTGCCACGTGACCTTGAAGGTCCGGCCCGATGTCCCGTCACTTCGAGAT
>JAAETT010000084.1 GCA_024228115.1 bacterium | reverse complement strand
CCCCAATCGCAGGTCGGACGGGCCACGGGAAGGTCGGCGCTTCGCGCCGAGGCTCGACCTCCGGTCGAGCCGGGAGGGCGTTCGCCCTGGGTCAAGGACCTTTCGACCCGGAAGATCTGAATCGGAATCCGGAACGGCGGACTGCGTCGCCCCCCGGCCAAATGATCAGATTTCTACGCTTCTGAGTGAGCGTCTACACCACGATCATCGTTTCACTTGGCGAGCATGCGGCACGGCGAGGTTTCCAGTTGGCGATTCGTGCGTTGCCGAGTCTGGGGGATTTCCGGTGAGGCCTGTGCTGTTCGGCTGGCTCCTGCTCGCGACAGCCGCGCATGCCATAGAACCTCAGATCCCCGATTCTCCACAGGCCTTGGTCTGTCCGGCTGGCACGGCACGGAACGAAGATCCTCTTTCCGAAAGGCGCGGCGGAATTCGCGTGCGATGTCTCCGGCCCGACGGGTTCCGGCTTGGCCAACAGGCTGCGTGGTATTCCGATGGACAGATCGCGGAGTACGAATGGGTAGTCGAGGCTGGCGAACGGACGGCGAACGATGGGTTGGAGGTGAGGTGGCAGCCGGACGGTCGCCTCTTCTCGATCGCCCTCAACCGGAACGCAACGTCTCATGGTCCCCAGGTGACCTGGCCCATCGACGGGCTTCCCCTGACGCGCCTCTACGACGAGGGGTCGCTGGTAAATCTGTATCGCGGTGTCAGACCGCCCGAGTTCCGATGTCCTGATGGATTGCGACCGAGGTCGGTCCGCGAGGGCCGTGACGTTTTTACGTCGAATGGGTCGGACAGGCTGGCCTCACCCTTCGTCGAGCATTGGTGTGAGGACCCTTCGCGTGAGGCGAGGCCGGAAGCCGTGGAAGCGGGTCCGGTCGTCGAGTCGCGCCGCTGCCGGCGGCTCGAAACCGGCTTGCAACAACTCCTCGGAGCCCCTCTTACTACCCGCCGCATGGTGATCCTTCCGCCCCCCGACGATGGAAGGTCGGTGGAGGCGATCTGTGAGACGACGGGTTCTGGCAGCGCGGTCGTCGGGAGGGATCCTACGTTTCACGGGATTCCGAGGGCTGGGAGCTGGAACGAGGGTCGTATGAGAACGGGCTTCGAAATGGCGCCTGGGTGATCGGAGGGACGCTATGCGTTCGCTGGCAGCAGGGAGAGCCCGTGGGCGTCGTTCCTTGTCCGGCAGGCTCCCGGCTGGAAGACCGCGGTGGTATCGGGCATCTCGGCACGATTATCGACCGCGTTCGCGTCGCAGCTGGATGGCCTCGGTTGGAAGATGCCGATGGCGACGAACTCCGTCTGTGGCACTTCACGTATGTCTCGGGGGAGATGATCCCGGCGACTCCCCCGCATTCGGCGCTGCGCTGGGTCAGGGGCGATGCCTCGCCTGCTCGGGTGCTTACCTGGGGGCTCGAAGTGCCCAAAAGGACCTGCCCTGAGATGGAGCACGGGGGGGAGGTGTGTTCGACGTCCCAGCCGCATCACGACTCCTGGGAGGTGGTTTTCTCGGAGCTGAATTCTCTCGATGTCTGGACCATCGATTTCTCGGAAACGAGCGTGCCGCTCCCCGGCCGGCAATCGGCAGGCGGGGTGGGGCTCTACATCGAGCGGCGTATCGACGGCCGTGTCGAACGCAGGTGGTACGGCTCCCGTCCTGGCCTCTACTACGGGGATCTGAGCCATCAAGTCCGTGCGATCCAGAATGCACTGGGCGCGGCCGTCGGCCCGCGTCGCTCTCCTTGAACGTGAGCGGATGTGTTATCCCGGGTTCGAGCTATGGCGCAGCCGAATAGAGAGAT
>JAAETT010000083.1 GCA_024228115.1 bacterium | reverse complement strand
CTCAGACAGGGGTTACGCAGGGGGAACGACTGGCTCATGTCCTTCGGCTGCCCGCTCAGCCTCTTCGGCTGCACGCCTGGCTGCCTCTTCATCGGCACGGCGTTGGGCGGCTTCGGCCTTGCGCTTGTCCCGAGACTTCTTAACCATGGCCCGGAGCTTGGGCGTGGTTAGTGGACCCTTGGTCTCATAGTCATAGGCGGCCAGGTCAGCAAGCCCCTCGCTGGCCCGCTCACGTAGCTCAGCTCGACGTGCTGCTCGCTTCTGACCCTTGTTGCCCCTGTGCTTGGTGCGCTCCTCCCCGTCAGTGTCCTCTGCCATAGCAGTGAAGGTGACGATGGCGTCTGTGGGGGTAAGACGGGAGTCGCTGACCACGTATCCAGTAATGGTGGTGCCAGCTGCGTTGTAGACCGGGGCTGGTTCGCCGAAGGAGACACGCTCAGGCAGATCTGCAATGAGGACACCGTCCGCTGCTTCGGTCTTGGCCTGAAGCTGGGCGTACTGAGCGGTGGTGAGCTTAAGTTCCATGATCAGAAGTCTCCGGTCTTGAGGTGGGCAGCGAGAGTGTCAGCTTCCCACTCTTCCAAGTACACATCAGGTATAACTATGTAATCGTATAGATCAAAATCTTCAGCATTATCTACGGCGAAGGCTTGACAACCGATACGTCCTACACCAAAGGTAGGGTCTGCTGTGATACCAGATAGCGCAGTGGCTGCGGAGTAGCCAGTCCCGTGCTGGTACCCGTATAGAGACCCATCATTGACCCCAAACCCGACCACCTCAATATCAGACGTAGAGTAGGTAGCAGCTGCTACAGCGGTGACAGTTGTACCGTCACCTGCATAGACACCTACCACATCAGCGGCAGTTATACCTATGTACAGCCCGTCATCAGCAGCTGATTCGTAGGAAACTAAACGATTTAGTCCAGAAGCATTGGCTACTGTCTTACGGAAACAGAGTAAACCTGTAGCTTTACCTGAGATCTTAGTGAAGTAGATCGAGTCCCGAGCCACTAATTGTGTGTAATCATCTACCCCATCGTGT
>JAAETT010000082.1 GCA_024228115.1 bacterium | reverse complement strand
CGGTCGAGCCGGGAGGGCGTTCGCCCTGGGTCAAGGACCTTTCGACCCGGAAGATCTGAATCGGAATCCGGAACGGCGGGCTGCGTCGCCCCCCGGCCAAATGATCAGATTTCTACGCTTCTGAGTGAGCGTCTACAACCTCGCTACCCGCAATTCCGTGTAGATTTCCGCCCTGGGCAGTCCGTTTCTGAAAGCGAAAAAGTCTTCGATCTTCTGCTGGAGACTCTCAGTGTAAGCGGCCGGATATCGCCGTTCTTCCCGGGCTCGCCGGCGAGCCGGGGAAGAACGTCGATGTCTGACCGCTTACCTTCGGGACGCGCTACAGCGCCTTGGAGACCCGCCAAAAAAAGATCGACGAAGAGAGCTGCCCACCTTGGCCGGAGAGATCGACTTCCTGAAGATCCAGCACCTCGGTAGCGACCAGATCGTCACAGAAGCCCGTGACCTTTATGGCAGGTGGGACACTCTTGCCCCTGGGGAAAAGCGAGAGATCGTCGAAGCCATCACAGAGAAGATTGTGGTCGGAGACGGGGACATCGAGATCCACCTCTACTTCCAGCCACCCCCACCAACCAAGCTGCGAAGTCCTGAAGATCCTTCAGGAAACCGCGGCAACAAGGCAACGCAACTTCAAGGATTGGCGGCGGCGATCAGCTGAAAGCAGGCGTCGAGCGTGATTCGCCCAACCGCCCGCGCGTGCACGACGCGCCCTTCCTCGAGGATTTGCCGCAAGCTCTCGAGGGCGCTGCGATCGAACTCGGGGAGCTCGTCGAGGAAGAGCACTCCGCGGTGAGCGAGGGTGACTTCGCCGGGGCTGAGGTTTGGACCGCCACCTAACAATCCTGCGCGCGTCGCAGAATGATGAGGCGCGCGGAAGGGTCGCTGGTGAACGGGCTGGGCATCGCTGGCGAGGCCGGCCGCGTCGTGAATCCGTGCCACCTCGAAGCGCTCCTCGCCGGAGAGCGGCGGCAAGAGGCCGGGGAGGCACCGCGCCAGAAGCGTCTTGCCCGCGCCCGGCGCACCGCGTAGAAGAAGGCCGTGGCCGCCGGCAGCAGCAATCAACAAGGCGCGTTTGGCCTCTCGTTGGCCACGAACCACGCCCAGGTCTGAGGCAACGGGTGGATTCGGAGTGACAGGCTCTCGTGGTATGGCCAGCTCGAGGGCTGCGCCGGTGGCGAGTTTCTCGATCACCTCACCGAGATGGCGGGCCAACTCCGGCGGTTCTACCAGCAGCCCGGCTTCGCCGGCGTGGCTCGCCGGCAGGATGACGCGGGAGCAACCCGCAGCCCGAAGGCAGGCCGCCTGGGAAAGCGCACCGCGGACGGGTCGCAAGCGACCATCGAGAGCGAGTTCGCCGACCAGGCCGACGCCTTCGAGAGACGTCGGCGGAAGCGTTCCGCCCGCGGCCAGGATGCCGACGGCAACCGCCAGGTCGAGCCCGGCGCCCTGTTTTCGCAGTGCGGCCGGAGCCAGGTTGATGGTGATCCGGCGATCCGGGAAGGGGAGGCCGATCGCCTGCACCGCTGCACGTACCCGGGCGGCGCTCTCCCGCACGGCCGCCTCCGGCAGCCCCACGATATCGATGCGCGGCAGCTGGGAGCTGATGCGCGCTTCGACCTCGACCGGGATCCCTTCGATGCCGAGCAGGGTTGCACCGAGCACCCTCGCATGGCCTGCCATGGGAGTCTCCGCGGGACCGCGGGGGTGAGCTCGACAGAGTGCATCGAGTGGTAGAAGGCAGGGCCCCCGGAGGAACCCTGCCTTCCCACCTTTGAGAAGCCCCGCCAGGGTTGGGGCATCCATAGGTGAAGTGGTGAGAAGGCACCAGAAGTGTCAATGGGCGAGCAGCTTTCTTTCCGTTCAAGGGAGAATTCCCCCGAGGGGAAGGTATTTTTTCCCCGGGGTTTGAATGCCCATGGCCTGGTGCACATCCTATGTTGGCGCACCCGGAGGACCCCATGTCACGCCCCTACCGCCCTGTTTCGCTCTGGCTCGCTCTCCTGCTGGTCGTGAGCCTGCCCGTTCTCGCTTGTCAGACCACGACCGGCACGGGCCTGGACAAGAAATCGACCCAGGGCGCCATCGCCGGGGCCATCGTAGGCGCCGCCACCGGCGCCGCCGTCGACGACCACAAGCGCGGTCGCGGCGCGTTGATCGGTGCCGCCGTAGGCGGGCTGGCGGGCGGCTTGATCGGGCACACCCTCGACCGCCAGGCCGAGGAGATCGACGCAATTCCGGATGCCCAGGTCGAGCGCCGCGAGGATCGGTTGTTCGTGGCGTTCCCCAACGACGTGATGTTCGATACCGGCTCCCACGCGCTGTATCCGGGTGCCTACAGCCGCCTGGACCGGCTGGTCGATTCCCTGCTCCGCTACCCGGACACGGAAGTGGTTGTGAAGGGCCACACGGATTCGACCGGGAACCGGGATTCGAACCTCAGTCTCAGCGAGGATCGGGCCGACGCGGTGCGCCGCTACCTGATCGCCAAGGGAGTTTCGCCTTCGCGTGTGACCGCGATCGGCTTCGGTGAGGCGATGCCGCTGGCCACGAATGAGACCCGGGTCGGCCGCCAGAAGAATCGCCGGGTGGAGATCGAGATCCGGCCGAGCCGAGAGCTTCGGGAACGGGACCGGGAGCAGCGAGAGGCGAACGAGGGCTACACCCCGGCCGGCGATGACCGTTACGATCCCTATGAGTCGTCCGAGCCCTCGGATTCTGACACGGGCGGTGACTCTTACGCGCCGCGAGACGCCGACCGGTACGACGATCCCTACGAGGTGAGATGACCCGCCAGGCCTGGACCCGTTCCACATGCGCCGTTCTGCTTCTCCTGCTCGGGGCTTTTGCCGCGCCCGGTCTGGCCGAGAACGCGGTACGGGTGCTCGTCGAATCACCGGCGCCGGGAGTGACGGTCGAGGGACACGTCCATCAGGCCCAGCTCACCGGGCGGGCGGCGGCCGCGGGCGAGCGCCCGGAGCATTTCGACGTGATCGTCGCGATCGATGTTTCCGCCTCGACCAAAACGGCCAGCGGGCTGGATGTGGATCGGGATGGGATCGTCGGCGTGAATCCGCACAACGAGCTGCTTCCTCCCGGCAGCTACGACCCGAACGTGCGAAGCACGGACCCCGGAGACACGATCCTCGCCGCGCAGGTCCAGGCGGCGCGCGCGCTGCTGGAGAGCCTGGATCCGGATCGCGTGCGTGTGGGCGTGGTGAGCTTCTCGGGGGAGGTCGATCCGATCACGGGTCGTCGCAAACGGCTCGATCAGGAAGATGCCAGGCTGGAGGTGCCGCTCACCGCGGATTTCCAGGCGGTAGGGAACGCTCTCGGTGCCGTGCTCGCCCGTGGCGCCCACGGTGCGACCAATTTCGCTGCCGGTATCCGCATCGGGATCCGAGAGCTGGCAGGTTTGTCGGGGGCAACCAGCAAGCCCCGCGAGAACGTTCGGCGCGTCATGCTGTTTCTCTCCGACGGCTCGCCCTCATTGCCGGTCGGCCGTGGAAACGTCACCGACGATGGCGACAAGGAAGCCGCGATCCGTGCCGCCGAGCTGGCCCACCGGGCGGGGATTTCGATCAACGCCTACGCACTCGGGCCGGCGGCGCTCCGCTATCCGAAGGTGATGACCGAGATCTCTCGCGTTTCCCTGGGAACCTACACCCCGGTGCAGCGGCCAGGCCAGATCGTGACGCTCCTTCAGGGCATCACTTTCGCGAACGTCGAAGACATCGTCTTCACCAATCTGACGACGGGAGATTTTTCTTCGGATGTGCGGCTTTCGCCCGACGGCGGCTTCACCGGCTTCGTTCCCGTCGCGGAGGGGACGAACCGTGTGCGTGTCACTGCCCTCGCAACCGATGGCACGAGGGGCTCGGTGGAGTTCGACCTCCAGTTCGCCCGTGCCACCTTGCCCGATCGCGATGCGATGGCGGAGCTCGATCGCATCCGCAAACAGAACAAGGAGCTCGAGATCCGGCGCATGGACATGGAGATCGAGGCGTTCCGGGACGAGCAGCGCAAGCAGCTGGAGATCGAGGTGGAGCGCCGCAAGGAAGAGTAGAACCGCTTCCCCGGATGGGCGGCGTGCCTCTCAGTCGACCTCGGCCCGGAGCAGGAACACCCGCTCCTCGCTTCGCTGATTCGTCGAGAGCACCCGGCTGCCACGTTGACCCTCATCCATGCGTTGGTCGATCCCGCCTACGGCCATCGTCTTTCCGGGCTGAAGCTCGACGATCGTCGTGCCGCCTGCAAAGGCCACGTTGCCCGCGCGGTCCACCCGGGCATCGGTGGGCACGAGTTCGACTCGCACGTTTCCATTCCCGAGGATTCGCGGAGTGGCCTCGAATCCCTGCTCGCCCGTCACGAAATCCGTGGCGGCGCGACCGTAACGATCCCGCACCGTCACGGGCACCGTGTGGCCGGCACCGATGCGCCCGGTTTCGCCGTCGAGAATGCGTAGGCTGCTCTCGAGCCGCCGCTCTCGCTCGGTGCGCAGAGCCTCGGCGGAGACCTCCACGCGATTGTCAGGGAAGAGGACGTTGCCGATGCGCACCGAGCCGCCGCCCACCGTCCAATCGACCCGGACCCCCGCCGCAGCGAGCTCCGCCTGGTCTCGCGCGCTCCAGTAGAGCGTGACGCTCCTCTGTCGCTGGTCCTGGGCCTGTATCAGAGCCTTGGCGCGTTCGACGGCCTCTCGGCTTCCCACCAGGACGAGACTGTTCGTGCCTCGGTCATGGGTCGCTGTGCCGTCTTCACCCATTACCGTCTGGGCCAGCGGTACCAGCTCTTCTGCCAGCCGATGCGACGGTCGAATGACTTCCACGACGCGATCCGCCTGAGCTTCCGCCGCAAGCCCGAGTGTGATCACGATCAGGAGTAGCCAACGCGTGAGAACGGCTCGTTCGGTTTTCATGATCGGACCTCCGGGTTCTGAATGACCTCGCCCCTGGCTCGGGCGGCGAAGGCCTCTTCGGGGGAATACACCAGGTGGTGTCGTGCGTGCAGGCCGAAGTAGAGCAAGCCCAGGGCGTACCAGATCGCCGCGCCCACGACGACCTTCTGATACACCTCGTCGACCACGAACAACGCAACCAATGTGATGGTGGCGACCGCCCCGGCAAACAACGCGCCGGGAATGCCGAAGGGGCTCCGGTAGGGACGCTCGATATCCGGCAGGCGAATACGGAGCAATACGTAGGATGCCATTTGAAGGACGTAGGAGATGACGGCACCGAAGACCGCCATGTTCAACAGCACGGCGCCCACCGGATGTTCTGGCCCGAGCAGGTGGATCGTGAGAGCGACGCCGTAGCCGAGCAGGGCCCCCGCGATGAGTGCGCGGTGTGGCGTCTCACGGGTCGCATGGGTGACCGAGAGCCAACGCGGGAAATAGCCGGCTCGGGAGAGTGAGAAGACCTGTCGGCCATACGCGAAGATGATGGTGTGGAAGCTCGCGACCAGGCCGGCCACAGCGACGAGTGCCAGCAGGCGCGTTCCCAGCCCTGCGCCAAAGACCGTGCGGAGGCTGTCGAAGAGCGGTTCCTCCGAGGCGCCGAGCGCTGCCGCACCGGGGGCAATGCCCGCGGATAGAATGAGCGTCGCGAACGCGCAGACGACGAGAGTGAGCAGGCCGAGGAGGATGCTTCGGGGCATGTCCCTCTTGGGGTCGTGGCTTTCCTCCGCCGCGAGGGGCAATTCCTCGATCGCGAGGTAGAACCAGATGGCAAAGGGCAGGCACGCCAGCACTCCCTTCCAGCCGAACGGAAGGAAGGTGCTGCCCCCCGCCGCCGGCTCTACGTCGAAGGCGAAGCGCGCGAGGTCGAGTTGAGGAACGGCTGCGATATAGAAGATGACGAGGACGCCAAGGGCCAGAGCCGTGATGGCGATGGTGAAGCGGAAGGTCGTCTCCACGCCGGCGACGTTCAGCCCCACGAATACCGCGTAGGCCCCCGCCCACCAGAGCGGCTCCCATGCCTCGGCTGTTCCGAAGATGGCGCCAAGGTAGCTGCCGATCGCGACCACGATCACAGCGGGCGTCAACACGTACTCCATGTTCTCGGCCATGCCCGTGATGAAGGCCCCCCAGGGCCCCATGGCCGAGCGGGCGAAGGAGTAGGCACCACCGGTATGCGGCAAGCTCGGTGACATCTCTGCGATGCTGAAACAGAGCCCGACGTACATCGCCGTGATGATGATCGTCGCGATGAGGAGCCCGCCGAAGCCACCCGCCGCCAGACCGAAGTTCCAGCCAAAGAAATCGCCAGAGATGACGGCGCCGACACCGAGTGCCCAGAGTGAGGCCACACCGGCATGGCGGCGGAGGCCGCGTTCGGCGAAGTACTCCGAACCGACGGGTTGGTACTCGACGTTTCCCGGCGGTCCTTTCTCCATCCTTCCCCCTCCGCCGGAGCCTAGCCGCCGGTATGCTCCATCCCATCCGATGTGGAGTGACGCGTGAGAGCCGGTACGAGCAGCATCCCTCTTCCGCTGGAGATCGGGACGGAAATGATGGGCTACGGCGCACGGCAGGGGACGGCCCGCGAGCTCCACGATCCCCTGCACGCACGCGGCCTCTTCTTGTCGGCGGAGGCCAGTGTGCTGCTGGTTTCGCTCGAGGTCTGCCTCATCGCGCCGAGCCAGGCACAGCAGGTGGCGATGCAGATTGCCGAGCAGACGGGCCTGCCTTCCGAGAATGTCGTCGTGACGTGTATTCACACGCATTCCGGCCCGGATACGGGCCTGGCGGCGCTCCTGGGTGGAGTGGAGCCGCCGCCCCATGTGAAAGAGCTCCTCTCCGCCGCCGTTCGCGCGGGTGTCGAAGCCGTGCACGGCGCCCGGCCGGCGCAGCTGGGAGTTGGCTTCGGTCGCGTGCGCATCGGTCGCAACCGGCGCGTACAGGATGGGCCGTTGGATGATCAGCTCCGGGTGCTGCGGGTGGAGGATCTCGCGACCGGCGAACCCGTGGCCATTGCCTACCTGCACGGTTGCCATCCAACCGTGCTTGGCCATGACAACCTGGCCTGGTCCGCAGATTGGCCGTGGGCGGCGGGCGCCCGGATCGTGGAAGCGTTTCCCGATGCGAATCCGATCTTCTTCCTCACGGCGCACGCGGACGTCGATCCGCGCACGCGCGGCCTCCTGGATCTGGCGATTCCCGCGCAAAGCGTCGGCGAGGGCTTCGATACGGTTCTCGAGCTGGGGAGCGAGGTGGGCGACGAGGTCGTGCGGGTGGCTCGGGAGATCGCTCTTGATGGCGAAGTTTCGATTGGCGTGGTCTCGGGCCGGGTTCGTCTCTCTGCTCACCCGGTGAGCGCAGACCTGCGAGCGGATGCTCTTGCCGCACTGGATCTCCCCGAGGACGCAAAGGCTGGAATCGGGGACCTGTTTCGCATGGAGGCCGAGCGCACAGCGCAATACCCGCAAGAAGAGCGCCGCGAACGGATTGCTCGCGTCCGTCGCTACCTGCGGGATCGGACGGCTCGGCGGTTCGCGTTCGGCGACACAC
The DNA here is from genome assembly GCA_024228115.1 of bacterium. NCBI lineage: Bacteria > bacterium. Next base: position 12,383 of record JAAETT010000082.1, on the reverse strand, counting down.
CCGAAGTTGCGGTCCAGGTCCTGCAGCTCGGGCCCCTGCGGCTGCTGGCTCTGCCCTTCGAGCCGACGGTGGATGTCGGCTTTGCCTGGGAGGCGCGCGTCGCAGACCATCCAGCTGCCGTACTCTCGATCGCCGGAGGTTGGATGCGCTATCTCCCTCATTCGCTGAATTTCGAAGAGCCCGGGGCCCACCTCGCCTACGAAATCCTGCAATCCACGTTCGTGCCCGGTGCCGCAGAAGAGCTGTTGTCGCTCGGAGCGAGCCTCGATCCGGAGATTCCTGCATGACAGCGCCTAGCGTGAAGTCCGTTCTTGCCGAGGGCCGCGTAGGCGATTCGGTCAGCATGCAGGGTTGGCTGCGCACGGCCCGCCATTCGAAGGGCCTCTCCTTCTTGGATCTAACGGATGGCTCGAGTCTGGCGGGGCTCCAGGTCGTGGCGCCGCCTGAGCTCGAGAACTACGAGAGCGAGGTTCGGCTCCTCGGAACCGGTTGGGCTGTACGCGTGCAGGGGGAGCTGGTCGAGTCGCCGGGCAAGGGCCAACGTGTCGAGTTGCGGGCTACGCAGCTCGAAATCGTCGGCGAGGCGGCCGACGACTACCCGCTGCAAAAGAAGCGACATTCCTTCGAGTACCTTCGAACCATCGCGCATCTGCGCCCGCGTACCAACTCGCTAGGCGCCGTCTTCCGGGTTCGCAATGTCGCGGCTCAGGCCATTCACCAGTTCTTCCAGGAGCGCGGATTCGTCTGGCTGCATACGCCGATCCTGACGGGCGCCGATGCCGAAGGTGCTGGCGAGATGTTCGAGGTCGAGGGCGGGGAGGCTTTCTTCGGCCGGCCGACCCGGCTCACGGTTTCCGGGCAGCTCGAGGCCGAGATCGGCGCGCTCGCCCTCAGCAACGTCTACACCTTCGGGCCGACCTTTCGCGCCGAGAACTCGAACACCAGCCGCCACCTTGCCGAGTTCTGGATGGTCGAGCCCGAGATGGCATTCTGTGATCTGCGGGGCAACGCGGAGCTGGCGGAGAGTTTCCTTCGCGTCGTGATGAAAGCCATTCTCGACAATTGTGCCGAGGACATGTCGTTCTTCGATGAGCGCGTCGAGAAGGGCGTGGTTGCGGCACTCGAACACGTGGCCGAGACGCCCTTCGAGCAGATGACCTACACCGAGGCCGTCGAGCGTCTCGAGGCAAGTGGCCAGAAGTTCGAGTATCCGGTTCGCTGGGGCGCAGACCTTCAGAGCGAGCATGAACGCTGGCTCACCGAGGAACTGGTCGGGAAGCCGCTCGTCGTCACCGACTATCCGGCCGGGATCAAGGCTTTCTACATGTATGCCAACGACGATGGCAAGACGGTGCGTGCGATGGATGTGTTGGTTCCGCGGATCGGCGAGATCGTGGGCGGCTCCCAGCGTGAACACCGCCACGACGCGTTGAAGGAGCGCATGCTGGCCCAGGGCCTCGACCTCGAAGAGTACGGCTGGTACCTGGATCTACGCCGCTTCGGTTCCGTGCCGCATGCGGGCTTCGGCCTGGGTTTCGAGCGGCTGGTGCAGTTCGCAACCGGGATGGCCAATATCCGCGACGTCATTCCGTTCCCGCGTGTCCCAGGCTACGCGGAGTTCTGAGGTGTCGCTCACGCCCGAGCAGGAGACGCTCCTTGCGAGGGTGACCGACGGGCTGGCGCGGGTGGAGGGCGTCGCGGCCGTCGCTCTCGGTGGCTCCCATGCGGCCGGTACCGCCCGTCCGGATTCGGATCTCGATCTGGGCGTGTACTACCGCGAAGCGCGCCCTCTCGATGTCGCAGGCCTGCGCGCGTTTGCGAACGAGCTCGATCCGAAAGGGGCTTCGAGCGTGACCGAGCCAGGGGGCTGGGGCCCATGGATGGACGGAGGCGCCTGGCTACGCGTCGACGGAGAACGAGTCGATTGGATCTACAGGGATCTCGACCGGCTCTCCCGGGAAATCGATGCGGCAGAGCGGGGCGATCATCAATGGCATGCGGGCCAGCAACCCACACACGGATTCTTCAGTGTGACACTGCTTGCAGAACTCGACGTGTGTCAGCCGCTCCGGGATCGTGAAGGCATCCTTGCGGCTTTGAAGGCGCGGGTCGCGACGTACCCTCCGGCCCTGCGGAGGCGATTGCAGCTCGACTATCTCGGGCTCGCCGAGTTCACGCTCTACCACGCTCGCAAGCACGCTGCGCGTGGCGATGTCTACAACACGGTGGGTTGTCTGACTCGGGCTGCGGGCTGCCTGACCCAGGTCCTGCACGCCGCGGAGGAGCGCTACTTCCTTTCGGACAAGGCGGCATTGGCCGTGTTCACTGCCTCCGACAGGGAGCTCCTCGATGAGATTCTCGGGGCACCGGGCCGGAGTGCGGGTGAACTCGGCGCATCGGTGGATCGACTGGCGGCGCTCTTCGAGCATGTCCGGAGCCGGGTTCCAGAATACGCTTCGAAACGCCTTCCCTGAATCGGCGGCCCTGCTTTGCGCCGGCTCGAGCGCGGAGTATGCTTGGCCCCGAACTCCTCATCGAGGATCCGAATGGAAGCCAAGCGTCGTAGCTGATCGTCTGGTCTGGCGCCCCGGTTCTGCCTGGGCCGCCCCATCCGTGCGCAGGGTCGCCTGCGTGCGCGATCTCCATTTATTCTCGCACCAGCGGCTGCTTGCCCATGCGCCGCCACCGAGGAGTTCTCATGCCTCAGGATAAGCGTGATTTTTCAGACCTCCCCGCTCCGGGGCCCGCTCGCCCGGACGAACTGATCGAAGACCTCGGCGACGGCTTGTTGCTGCGCCGCGCCCGGGAAGAAGACATCGAGGCGATCGCTGCCTTCCAGGCCGTGGTCCAGGCGGATCCGCCTGACTTCGACCGCTACGAACACATCGCGGGGTGGGTGCGACAGCTCATGGACGGCAGCCATCCGAGGGCGCGGGCCCGGGATTTCCTGCTCGTCCATGATACGCAGCGCGAGCTCGTCGCTTCGTCCCTCTGTTTGTTGCGGCATCGGTTTGCCTACGACGGCGTCGAGGTAGCGGCCGGCATGCCCGAACTGGTCGGGACCCGTCCCGACTACCGGCATCGGAAGCTGATTGCGCGCCAGTTCGCCGAGGTGCATCGCTGGAGCGACGAAGGCGGCGACAGGCTGCAGGTGATCGACGGGATTCCCTTCTACTACCGACAATTCGGCTATGAGATGGCGGCTCAGCGATTCGGCGGAAGAATGGTGCCGCGCGCGAATCTCCCGACGGAGCCAGTCGCGGGGCTCTGCGTGCGCGCCGCGGAGAAGGGCGACGAGGAATTCATCGCCCGCACATTCGACTACGGCATGCAGCGCTACCGCCTCATCTGCAAACGCGATCAGGCCTTCTGGGAATTCGAACTCGATGGCCGCTTCGCGTTCTCGACCCAGACCCGATTCCTGAGGATCGTCGAGACCGAAAGCGGGGAGCCCCGGGCGGTCTTCAATCATGTTCCGATCCTCCTGGAGAACGGCCATACCTGGACGCCGTTTCTCGAGGTGGCCGCCGGAACGGGTTGGAAATCGCCTCTGATGGCGGCGCTTCACGACCTTCGAGAGATCGGCGGGGAGTTGGCGGCGGCTGGGAAGTGCGAGCATGCGGGTGCGGGACTGGTGCTCGGCACCGACCATCCGGCTTTCGATGTCCTGGGCGACGTCGGGAAGCAGCGTCGGCCCTATGCCTGGTACATCCGGGTTGCCGACCTGCCGGGCTTCCTGCTTCACGTGGCTCCCGCATTGGAGGCGCGCCTGGCCGCATCGCCCTTCGAAGGTCACGACGGAACGCTCTCCCTCAGCTTCTATCGGACGGGTGTGCGGCTGCGCTTCGAGAAGGGTCGCCTGACGGCTGCGACGCCCTGGAGGCCGAGTACGGAAGAAGTGGGCGACGCGGCCTTCCCCGACCTCACCTTTCTCCACCTTCTCTTCGGTCATCGTTCCCTGAGCGAACTCGAATACGCCTTTACCGACGTGCAGGTGAAGGAAACAGCGCTCGTCGATGCGCTCTTTCCGAAACAGGCGTCCTTCTTGATGGCAACCACTTGAGCGAAGCGTGAGCAGCGAGCCGGGCAAGCCGCGGGGCCCAGGGCCTGCACCGAGGGCAGGAACCGGCTGAATGGCGGGGAGATCAATCGGGTCGGGGCCCGCCACGACGCCTCGCTCGATGAGTGCGAAGACGGCTTCCGTTCGGTTCGCGACCTGCAGGATTCCCAGCAAAGCCTCGACGTGGGTCCTCACCGTCCCAGGCCGCCCGCCTAGTACATCGTCGAGTGTATAGGAGAAGCAAGGCGCGCTTTCTCCCGCGATGCCCGATAATTCCCACCTATGTCAAACAGCCGGGAAGGGGACGAGGCGTTCTCGGGGACTGCCTCCCCAATAGGCGACCGCCGCCTCGCTAGACTTCCAACCATGGCCCGGCCTACGATCTACAACGAGAAGCTCGCTGAGCGCCTGCTACGCCGCCTTGCCGGGGGAGAGACAACATCCGATCGTCCAACGGACCCGACGGGGTGCTTCACGAGCCCGCCCGTCCATCATGATAGGTTCCTGGCTCGGCACGCGAGTCTGCTCGGTCCGGGAATCCAACGGTGCCCAAGGAGAATCCACGCATGCGTGCGTCCATCCTGGTTTTGATCTTCGTGACTCTCGTCCTGGGTCCGGCCGCCCTTGGGGCACCCAAGGAATCGTCGAAGGGAAAGGGGCAGGAGAGCATCCAGGCTCCCATCCCGAAGAGCACGCAGGATTCGTTGTTGAAGACGGCTCCCAAGGCCCGCAAAGGATCGAAGAAGAACAAGAAGAAGATCACCTCGCCGGACGCCATGCGATCCAACGAGAAGGCATCGAATCCAGACGAGAAGAGCGGTGGGGTTCCCAAGGCGGGGCCCATGGTCCAGCGGCCGCCTCGTGCGAACTCGTCGCTGCCTGCCGTACCGGGGGATGCGCTTCTCGAGAGCCTTCCCTTCGACGTGCGCCTTGTGGAGATGGCTCGCACGGGCCGGACCGTATCGATCACCGGGCGAGCCGATCGCGCGGTGTCGGCGGCGGAGTGCTGCGACATCGAGTTGAGGCAAGGTGGCGCGGCTGAAGGCGGACGGGTTTTGTGGCGTGGCCGAGCCCAGGTGATCCGCATCGGCAGCGGCCACGGCTTTATCGCCACCGCGACCTACACCGTGCCCCCGGGCCTCGAGGAGACGCTGACCGCGAAGCTGGTGGTCGAGGACCGGATCGCGGCGAACAACGTGTTCGAGAAGAAGCTGGGCAGCACCACCGTGGGTGGCTTCGTGGGCCTCGCCGGCGATGCCCGGGACGACATCACGAACATCCGAATCGCCACACGCGGAAGGGACTGGGCGGTCCTGCTCGTCGACTATCGCATTCAGAACGAGACGGGCGAACGGCGACGTCTCAAAGCGATCGTCGAGAACTTGCGCGCGACCTGCGTCGACGGTGTCGGACAGAATGTGACCACCCTCCATCGAGACTTGATACCAGGCGAGAGCCAAAGGGGTACGCCTCCGAACCCCATGCTCTACACCTGCACGGGCAGCGAAGACGGTGTCGGTCGCATCCGGGTCGATCTGACGGGAGACGGTAGAATTCTGGCCTCGCGGTCGTTGAGCTGGCGTGTGGACGCCGTCGACGGGTCCATCGATCACCGGGCCGCGCGCACGCGTGAGCGGCAGGACGAGGCATCCGGAAGCTCTTTCGGATCGGTCGATCTAGCCGTTGACCTGGAAGTCACGTACGACTCCGCCGGGCCGTCGGGCGCCCTGGCAACCGTCACAAACCACAGCTCGACCCCGCTTTTCACCGGCGGCATCATCGAGGTCCTGACCGGTCGAACCGGTGCGCTCATCCGCCAGCACCACTTCAGGACCCCGCAGCTAGCAGAGGGCGATACTCACGACGCCCGCGCGAACCTCCGCGACATGGCGAACTGGGGGACGGTCGGGGGCGCTGCCGAGGCAGGTAGCGTTCGCGTGCGAATCGATCCCGACGGCGACCATCACGAGAGAAGCGAGAGCAACAACTCCGAGTCCATCGACACCCAAAATGGGGGCCGGTTCTATCGGCCATCGGCGCGTTAGTGCAGAACCACAACTGCAGCGCCTGCAATCCCAAGGAGCCTGGCCCGTGATCCGCTCTCAAGCGCTTGTGTACCTGTTTCTTCTGGTCGCACTCGTCCTCGCGAGCACATCGGCGAGCGCCCAGCTTGCCGCGACGGGGATCTCGCCGAACCCAATGAGAATTGGGCAGAACGTCGTCCTCGAAGGGAGCGGCTTCGGCGCTCGCGACTCCATGGAGATCCAGTTGGTTCGGGGCGACCGCCGAGGCGCCATCGCCCAGATCAGGGGCGGCCAGATCCGCTCGTGGACAGACACCCGAATCGAGCTCGCCCCGCTCCCAGTCCCGGGTGAGGGCCGCTACTACCTCGACCTCCTCCGGCGGAGCGCACCCGCCGAAGGACGTGGCCTCGGCCCGGACCTGTCGGCCGGCTTGGCCTTCGAGGCCGTCTTGCCGGCGGCGTCCATCGCCTCGATCGGACCGGGGCGCGCGTGTCCCGGAGACGTGCTGCGCATTCGTGGCTCCAATTTCACGGACCTTCGCGGCGTGTTCATGATTCTCTGGGTGAAGGTCGGCGAGGACCGCCCATACACCGTCTCGATTACCAATGACCGGATCGTGCGATGGTCGAACTCCGAGATCCAGATCCGCATCCCGGCGGATCTTCCCGCTTATGTCTCGCCGGGGACTCGCTACCGAATCATCCTCGCCGCCGACGACGAAGTAGTACGCACCGTCGCGAGGAGCCCGATCGCAGAACTACCCGACGATTGCGGAAGCACGGCCGCACCGGGCACCGGCCCGAACGCCCGAAATCGGGCCGAGCTCGAATTCCGAGTCGCGCCGATGAAGAACACCGGCCAGGTCAGCGACATCTTGGTCTTCGGCGGCACCTTCGTCGCCGGCACCAGCCTTGGCGATCGACTCCCCCGACAGTCCGCCCAGGTCGAATGGAAGATCACGCGTGACGGTGGATTCGTGAAGGGCGCCATCCTGGATGTTCGAAAACGCCGCACTCCCTTTCTGCAACGCGTGACTGCCAACCAGTCCGGCGCCTACCGCCTCGAGCTCCGCCTGCTGAGCGGACCGGAGATGATCTTTCAGCCCAACCTCCAGGGCGCTCGCGTCCTGGTCACGGACGTCACGAAAAAGCGCGTCCATCCGGATCAAATCAAGCGAAAGCCGAAGCGGCGGACTCCCCTTCCCAAGCAGCCGATCAAGAACATGCCTGAACTGCCCCCGAGCGGGCCCTAGCTCAGGGCCGATCCAATCCACCCGCGGATGCAGTCCAGTGGAGCCAGGTGCCGATCCACATCATGCTTCGATCGCTCGGGGACGCTGCACTGAGGATTCGCAGGCCGGTCGCTGGGTCATTGCCCCGGCAAGCTGAGGCCGCAGCAAATAGCGGATCGATCGGTGGGTTGGTCGCGAGGAAGGATCGGTTCTCTCCTCGCGGCCCAGGCCCTACTGCGGCTTGCCCGGTGGAACGAGATGGAGGAGTGCGGCGCGCAGTCGAAGGGGTGTGACCGGCTTCGGAAGTACCGGCTGTCCGGATGCACGTGCCGCGTCGAAGCTGGCGCCGGATGTTTGCTGGCTTACGAAGGCAATCGGCAGGTTGGCGAAACGGGTCACGAAGGCTGCGATGGCATCGGCACCGTGTTCTCCGACGGCAAGCTGAAGATCGATCAGCGCGAGATCCGGCGGTCGCTCGCCGTTCCTGGCAGCGTCGAGTTCTTCGAGCTTCCGGAGTTGGGTGATGCTCAGGCCGAAAGCCGCGAGGGCACCGGCGAGTTCAGCCCGACTCTCGTCATCCTCATCGACCACCACGGCATTCAGGTTGGCCATGGCCGTGAGCGTTGGCTTCGGCTCCGCGCTCGCTTCGATTTCTACGGCGAACACGGAGCCCTCGCCCGGCGCCGAGCGGAGTTCGACACGATGGCCGAGACGGTCGGAAAGCCGGCGAACGATGGCCAGGCCGAGCCCGGCTTTGCCAGGGCGTTGGCGGCGATGTCAGCGCGGTTCAACAGGTCGGTGAAGCCGAAGTAACCGGTCTCGACGATCTCGCCCGGGCCGAGGGGGGGGGGGGCTCGCCCGCCTATCCTCCGATGAGCTTCTTGCGCGACAGGAGCCGCCATTTTGAGAATCCGCCGGCTCGCTATAGTCGCGCCCGATGTACTCCTCGATGTCTTCGCAGCACCTGTGGATCCTGATCCTGGCCGTCGCACTCGGACTGGTCGGCTGTCCCTCGTCCGAGGAGCGGGTCGAACGGGCCCAGGAGGCAGTGCCGAAGGCCCTGGCACGCGGGGACCGGATAGCAGCCCAGGCGGCAGTGGCGGACCTGGGCCGCACCGCGCCCGATACGCCCGAGGGGCTCCTCGAGCTGGCCGATCTGCTCGGACAGGCCGGCGAGATGCCCCGGGCTCTCTGGCTACTCGAGACTGGTATGGAGCGCTACCCGGACGACGTGGACGTGCAGCTCGCCCTTGCTCAGGCCGCGCTTGCCCTCGCCAACCCGAGCCTCGCCTTGAGCGTCGCCGCGCGCGTGCCCGAAGACGCGCCCCGGCACTCGGAAGCGCTGCTCTTGCATGCTCAAGCGGAGCTCGGCCTCGGGAACCTCGAGCGCGCCCTCGAGATCCTGCGTCAGGCCGAGGATCTCTACCCCGACAAGCCCGAGACCCGCCTCCAGCGCATCGCCACCCTGACCACCGAGAAGCGACACGACGAGGCGGCCCAGGCCATCGATGACGCCATCGCGGCCGCTTCGCAGAGCTCGGAGTCCACCGCGGCCCTGCGGCGCCAACTCGAGCTCATGCGCGCCCAGGTTCAGATGATGCAGGGCGAGAAGGAGCTGGCCATTGGCGGCCTGCGCAGCCTGGTGGCGGGGGATCCCAGCGACCTCCAGGCATGGCAGATCCTCGTCCAAGGTCTCGCGGCAACCGGGAAGCAAGAAGAGGCGATCCAGCTGCTCGAGGAGCAGCTGGAGGGCGAGGCCCCGCCCCTTGACTACTACATGCTGCTCGCCCCGCTCTACAGCGCCAGCGGCCGCAAGGAAGAGGCCGAGCAAGCCCTCCGGGCCTTGAACGATGGCTCCGACTCTCCGGCTGCCGTGATCCCGCTGGTGAACTACCTGGCGGCCCAGGGTGACAGCCCGGGAGTCGAGGAGGCGCTGCGCGGCGCCATCGTCCGCTTCCCCGACGAAGCCGCCCTGCGCATCCACTACGCCGAGGTCCTGATGGAGCGAGGCGACCTCGCCAGTGCCCGCCGCGAGGCAGACGCGTACGCCGAATCCCCCGATTCGGTCGATGCGTATGAGGAATATCTGCGTGCGCGCTTCGAGCTTGCGGAGGGTGATGCCGCCGGCGCCGCGGAGCGGCTGCGCAACGTTGCTCCAAAGCTGGACCTGGCAACCACGCAGTTCTGGCTGGGCCGCGCTCTCGAGGCCGCGGGCGATGACAAGGGCGCCCGGCGCCGTTTCGAAATGGCCACGCTGCGTGACCCGGGCTGGTCGGCACCGGTGAGTGCCGTGCTTGCGCTGGAGGTCCGTCGCGGCGACTGGGAGGCAGCCGGGACCGCCGCCAACCGGCTCGTGCAGGTGGCTCGGACCGACGTGCAGGGATGGCTCTGGCTTTCGCGCGCTCTGATCGAACTCGAACGAGGCAAGGAGCTGCTCGAGGTCTCGAGCCACGCCCTCCGGCTGTTCCCCGACGAGGCCGAATTCCGGATCTCCCGTGCCCAGGCGCTGCGCCTGCTGGGGCGTCGAGAAGAGGCGCTCGCCGAGCTTGCGAAGACGGAAGGCGCAACGGACGAGGACGGGGGGATCGCAGCCCGGCGGGCGTTGGCCTTGGCGATGCTGGGCTCCCCCGAGGAGGGGCTTGCGATCGCGCGGGAGAACGTCGACGCGCATCCACAGGATGCTCGGGCCCACGCAACCCTCGCAAGCCTCTACTTCTACAGCGGTGCGGCCAGCGACGGCGAGCGCGCTGTCGATCGCGCCATGGAACTCGACCCCGACCAGCCTTCCCCGCTCTACGACCGTTGCCGGTTTCGCACCGCCACCGGCCGCTTCGCCGGAGCGGTCGAGGACTGCCGGCGCTACCTGGCCGAGCGCCCTGCGGACGCGCGTGCGCAACCCCTTCTCGGGGCCGCCCTGGCGGGAATGGGCCGGCGCCAGGAGGCCATCGCGGCCTATCGACGGGTGGCGGAACTCGACGAGGACAACTTCGAGGCGTTGAACAACCTGGCCATGCTGCTTGCCGCCGAGGGCGACCTCGACGCAGCGCTCACAGCCGGCCAGGAGGCCTATCGACTCTCCGGAGAGAATCCCTACGTGGCCGACACGGTCGGCGACCTCTACCTTCGCAAGGGCCTGGTCGAGCGCGCGATCGCCCTGCTCGAGGGCGCCCATGCAGCGGCCCCGGAGATGCCGGACGCGCGCCTCCACCTGGCTCAAGCGTACACCCGAGCGGGCCGCGCTGGAGAGGCGCGCGCGCTGCTCGCAGCATTGGACGCCGAGTTGCCCGCTGGGCACCCCCTCCGCCCGCAGCTCCGGGAGGCCCTGGATGAGGTCCGCTGAAGCCGTCTGCGCGCGGCCCTGCTCCGCGTGGCTATCCGCGCTGCTCCTCGTGTGTGTGTTCGGCTGCAAGCCGCCGCCCACACCCGCCGCCGAGATCTCCGCGCGCCTTGCGGCGTTGGGCACGCCGGACATCGTCTTGATCGTGGTTGACACCCTGCGCGCGGATTGGACCACACCCTATGGCTTCGAGAAGGACACCACACCGGAGCTTGCGCGCTGGGCATCTCGGGGCGTTCTCTTCGAGAACGCCCTCTCCCAGTCCTCGTGGACGAAGATGTCCATGGCGTCGCTCATGACCTCTCTCTGGCCGCGCAGCCACGCCCTCCGCGCCGCCCAGGACGGTCTCGGCGAGGCCGCGGTGACCCTCGCGGAGCTGCTTCAGCAGGCAGGCTACGCAACCTACGGGGTACAGACGAACGGCTGGCTCCACCAGAGCTTCGGCTTCCATCAGGGCTTCGACCGCTACATGTTCCCCTCTGGCGCCCGGGGGAAGGTCACGGTCGGCGAGAAGCCCTCCCTCTGAGCCCACGCGGACCGGGTCGTGGAGGAAGCCACTCGCCTGATCGAGGCCCGAGACGAGGAGCGGCCGATGTTCCTCTACCTGCACTTCATGGACGTTCACGAGTACGCCGCGCCCCGCCGGAGTTCCAGCGCTTTGATACCGACGATCCGGGCGCATACCAGGCGGCGACGTTGTGGACGGACGACGCCGTCCGCCGCGTCCGGGAGGCGCTGGCATCAAGCGGCATGCTCGACCGCACGGTGATGATCCTCGGCTCGGACCACGGCGAAACCTTCGGTGAGCACAGTGTCCATGGACACGCGCGAAACGTGCTGACACCCGTGGTATGGGTGCCGCTGGTGATCCGTCTTCCGTTCACGGTGGAGCCCGTGCGCATTGCAGCGCAGGTCCGCAACGTGGATCTCGCGCCGACGATCCTCGAGATCGCCGGGCTCCCGGTTCCGGAGGGCTTCGAGGGAGCTTCTCTGTTGCCGCTGATGACGGGCGCAGAAGAGTCAGTCGATCGAGCCAACTACGCCGCCCTGGGGGTCCCGGTCTTCCCGGACGCTTCGATGCAGACCGCCCTCAGCACGGGGGCCTGGACCTACGCGCGAAACGAGCCGGCCCGGGCAGACGACCCGGAGGCGGTCGAGTCCCGGGCACGGGCACCCGGAGCCGAGTATCTGTTCGATCGCACGGTCGACCCCGCGGAGAACGTCAACCTCGCCACCCTCGAGGCCGCTCGGGCCGCGCGCATGCGGGGCGAACTCGATGCCCATCTCTCAGTGGATGCCCCAGACGAGGTGCTCGAGAAGGGCGTGCGAATCGACCCGGGGATCGCCGAGAAGCTGCGCGCGATGGGCTACCTGCAGTAGCCGTGCTGCCGGGCATTCTTCGGCCCCACCCCGTCTCGCGGAAGAAGTTTTCCGCTCAAACGGAACGGCTCTTCCCAGGGTATCTCTCTTCCTGCTGGCCCATCACCCCCGGGAGGTCGTAACCACCCGGTTTTCCTGGAAAATTTCTCTCATGGGGATGTATCCAAACCCGGCACGTGATTTGCTTTCCACACACCCATTGCATTGTATTTGTAGTACCCAAGTAGAAATGTCCGGTTTCTCCAAAGTAGAAATGTCCGCTTTTTCCAGTCGCCCGGGGTACCCCCGCGGGCATGGAGACAGTGAGCATGAGCTACGAGGAACTGGATCGCGTGGGCGTGATTGAGCGCG
>JAAETT010000081.1 GCA_024228115.1 bacterium | reverse complement strand
CGGTCGAGCCGGGAGGGCGTTCGCCCTGGGTCAAGGACCTTTCGACCCGGAAGATCTGAATCGGAATCCGGAACGGCGGGCTGCGTCGCCCCCCGGCCAAATGATCAGATTTCTACGCTTCTGAGTGAGCGTCTACAACCTGTCGGCGGGAACTCCTGGATCACGTGATCGTCCTCGGCGAACAGCACCTCCGGCGGCTGCTTGGCGAGTACGTCAACTACTACAACGTCGAGCGGGTCCATACGGCCCTGCGAGATTCACCCGCTGGGCGCCCGACCGAGAAGCGACCTTCGCCGAGCGCGAAGCCGGTCGCCCTCCCGCGCGTGGGCGGCCTCCACCATCGGTACGCATGGTGCAAGGCAGCGTGACTCCGTGGCCCTCGGCGCACCGGAGGCACGCGATGAGTTCTGAGGACAGACAGGTGCGCCGGGCGTCGTCGACCCGATGAAGCTGAATGACGTGGTGCTGTACGTGGAGGTGACGACCTAGCCGCCGGGAGGATTTCGTCGGCTCGCCGGTCCTGCGACGAGCTCGGGTGGACTACCCCCTGGCCGGCGACCAGTACGGTCGCGATGGGTGACGGCACCAACCTGTTCCCTGGAGTCCGCTGGCTTCGCCCTCAACGCGCCACTGCTGCTGGATCTGAGCCTCGCCCCGGTGAGGTCGGACGCGTCCCCGTGCAAGACCTGCAGCGAAAGGCCATCTCCCAGATCCAGCCCGGACACTGTGTCGAAACGCCGCGGGAACCGGAGCGACCTGCCCTCAATAGCGCGCCTGCAGCCCAGGCCACCGACGCTCCTTCGATCCCGAGCATGGGCGCCTGACCTACAACTAAAGGCCTTCACTGCGAAGTAAACATCGACAAGGCCGCCAGCCGAATCTTGGGGGTTTTCGCCCTGGTAGGGTCGAGGGCTGGCGCGGTGGTCCGTAAGGCGGTGGCCTTGTCTGTATCCCGGGTTTCCCCGTTCGTGCCCGTGTAGACCCCACCGTGACTCCGTTTCCAGCCCCGCCACATCGAACGCAGCATGCGGATTTCCCGCACTACGCTCTCCTGCTCACTTCGTTCCAAGGGTTATGGGACCCATCAATGCTGGAGACGCTTTCCGCGCTGGCTGCCATTGGACCTTGTACTCATGGAAGAGTCCCAGTCCCTCGTACAACCAACGACTACTCCACCTCTTCCAGCCGAAGCCATCGCGCTGTCGGGCTTTGGCCAAGAGTCTCCGGACCTTCTTCTCAACCCACAGGCGAATGAACGAGAAACACCGACTCGAGTTTCCGATCGCGAAGTAGTTCACCCAGCCCCGCAAGATGGGATTGATCTTCGCGATCACCCCGTGCAGCGGCTGGGAGCGGGAGCGGTTGAGAATGCCTTTCAGCTTCCGCAACAACTCCGTGCGCTTCTTCATCTGTGGCGTGACCAAAGGCATCCAGCGTCCCTTGCGGGTTCGCACGCGCCTGAGGTCAAAGCCAAGGAATCCAAAGCACTCGCCTCGCTCCAGGTCGACGACCCGGCTCTT
>JAAETT010000080.1 GCA_024228115.1 bacterium | reverse complement strand
GTGATGAGTTACGTGGACGGACACAACGATGATCCCACTCCCTTCGTCTGGTCCAAGACAGCAGAAGAGATCATCGAAAAGGTTGGCAGAGCCAGGCGCGCGCTGGATAATGCCCCAACAGCGTGAATCACATCACTAGGGTGCGGCCTTCCGCGACCGCAACGAGCCCCTATGATCCGCTCGTGGGCGAGGATGAAGTGGTCGAGAGCCGTCTCAAGGGCCTGGGTGCAGCTTGGATCCCGTGGGTGCCAGCACCCGTCTTCGGCTTGCCTGTATTCCTGGGCATCGTGGCGGTTCTCGCCTACGGAACCATCGAGTTGGGATTGCCGCGCGGTCTCTTCACGTTGCTGGCAATGTTGGTCCCCTTCATCGCGACCCAGTGGGGACGCGCCCCGGTCTACCTCGCCATACTGAGTCTGTTCGTCGCAGGCGTCTTCGTTGCCCGCAACGACGGAGACTTGTTCTTCCAGACACTCCAGCGAGCCAGCATCCAGATCGTTGCGCTCGCGCTCATTACCGAGATCGTGCGTTCGACTTTCAACGCCCGGGACCGAACCGCAACGGCGCTCGCCGAGAGCGAGGAGCGTTATCGCTCGCTCGTCGAATCCTTGAACGTCATTCCCTTCGAGTTCGACCTCGCCACGATGCGCTTCTCCTACGTCGGCCCCCAGGCGAAGGACGCACTTGTAGACGCTCACTCAGAAGCGTAGAAATCTGATCATTTGGCCGGGGGGCGACGCAGCCCGCCGTTCCGGATTCCGATTCAGATCTTCCGGGTCGAAAGGTCCTTGACCCAGGGCGAACGCCCTCCCGGCTCGACCG
>JAAETT010000079.1 GCA_024228115.1 bacterium | reverse complement strand
CGGTCGAGCCGGGAGGGCGTTCGCCCTGGGTCAAGGACCTTTCGACCCGGAAGATCTGAATCGGAATCCGGAACGGCGGGCTGCGTCGCCCCCCGGCCAAATGATCAGATTTCTACGCTTCTGAGTGAGCGTCTACAAGTGGAGCATGGATTGGATGCCCGTGGGTAGCAGCGAGCTGGAGCTGCTCCGGGGCACCGAGTGGTATCGCTTCTCCGATGGCCTGATCGATGAAATCCGATCGTACCATTGCAACCACCACCTGCAGAGTCCGGACAACTACCAGCTGCGCGGCTTCGACTACGGCGCACGAGGCTACAGCCACCCGAAGGATGGGGGCACCTGATATTCGCGAGCGAGAGGGGTGCAGAGCATGGGTTACGTCGAGATCGAGAAGCAAGGCAGGGTGGCAGTCGTTCGTTTCGATCGCGGCGACGGGGTCAATGCCCTTTCGCAAGCGGCATTGCGCGAACTCACTGCAGCAGCACGCAGCTTCGAGGACGACATCGAAACCTCAGCCATCGTGCTGACTGGCAGCGCGCACGCATTTTCTCTGGGTGCCGACCTCAAGGACGATGAACGGGCCGCGGATGTCGAAAGCGGCATGGCCGGTCGGCGCAAGGCGCTACAGCTTGGCCCCAAGATGTGCGCCGCCTGGGAGGCGCTGGAGCCGATGACCTTCATCGCAATCGAGGGCTGGTGCGTTGGCGGCGGTGCCGCCCTGGCGGTCTCGCTCGACATTCGCGTGATGGCCGAGGATGCAACGCTCTATGTGCCCGAGATCGAGCGCGGCATGAACATGAGTTGGGGATCGGTGCCGCGCTTCGTCAACCTCGTAGGGCCATCGCGGACCAAGCGAGTGGTCGTGATGGCCGAGAAGATCGAGGCACCCCGCGCGGAGCGCTGGGGCCTGTGTGATGAGGTTACGCCGAGCGGCAACGCATTGCAGACGGCGATCGCCATGGCCCAGCGTGTCGCGGAGCTGCCACCCGTGCAGGTCCGAATGTGCAAGCAGGGGATCGACGCTGCCGCCAAGGCGCTCAATCACGCCGTGTCCTTCATGGACGGCGACCAATATGCGCTCAGCGCTACGGGCGAGGATTACAAGGAGGGAATCGTGTCCTTCCTCGAGAAGCGCCCGCCCAAGTTCACGGGCGGCTGATCACGAGGCTGCCAGCGCCCGCAGCCCGATGGGCCTCCAAGTAGCGACGGACCCACGGTCTCCCCCGGGTGTGACTTGTCAAGTCATCCCCTTGTCGGACATGGATCCCCTGTTGGAGCTCCTATCCTCTTCCGGGATGATCTCCACCTGGAGCGGATGAGCCAGAGACGGTTCATTGGATCCGTCTCTGGCTGGTGTCGTCCGTTTCCGGTTCGACCGCAAGATTCAGGACTAGCGGACGAACGCTCGGACGCGGCGCGATGCGATGGCGAGGCCCAGGATCGCCGCCGAGAGCAACGCCCCCGTATTCGGCTCGGGAACGGTTCCGCCAAAGGCGCAGCGAGCGAGTTGCACATCGTTGAAGTCGAGGTGGTCTCCGACCCACTGACCGCAACCCTGGACATTGTTCATGGTGAGCTTTCCGCCATCCTGGGAGAGGTCCCAGAAGGCAGCACCATTCACGATGACCTTGCTGAAATTGAAGTTGGTGTCATTGCCGCCGTCGAGCATCGCGAACAGGATCGCGTCGCTGCCGATTCCGCTCGTTCCATGCGTGATGGAAGCGTTGTCGAACAACCAGTTCTTGCTCTCATCGGCGAGCAGGAAGATCGCGATGGAATCTGCGGCGCCGTCGATGACGAGACCTGCGTTGTTGATCTTCATGTCGTAGCCGAGGTTGTCGATGACGATCACGTTCAGGCCGCCCGCCAGAGTGATCGTCGTGTTGCCGTCGACGCCGTTGGAGTCGAGGGTCCAGTGGCCGGTCCCGGCGTTCTTTGATCCCTGGCCAGAGACGCTCCAGCCATTCGTTGCTGACAGGCTGCTGACTTCGAGTGCGGCGGAGACGAGTTCCGTTTCGATATCCGCCATCGTGGTGGAGTCGTTCGCAAACGTCCCGCCTCCCGTCAGCGTCGAGTTGCTCCAACCTGAGCGACAACTGCCCGTTACGTTGGCGACACAGCGAACGCCGATATCCGCGTAGATGTCGATATCGGAGAAGTCATAAGTGCCACTGCTGTGAGTGACTGCGATGTTGCCGTCGTTGTAGATGCCTTGGACCGGTGCGGTAGCGCCTGCGGGAAGCGGCCACGGCGGGTTGTCATTCACATCGGGGTTGGCGCCCGACGGAACCGAGTAGATCCGGCCCAGCGAGTTGCTGCTGCTGACCTTGACCCCGGTGGATACGCTGGAAGGGCCGCGGCCAACCAGAAGGAAGTCGTCCGTATCGGAGATGGTGAATGCGGATGCGTCGGTCAGGGGAAGAATCAGTAACACAAACGCAGAAAGAGCGGCAAAGCGAGTTGAGAGCGTCATCGATGACTCCGGATCATTCAGGATTGGATTTGGAAGCTCAAACACAGAAAAAGCGGATCGTCTCCCTACGGAGACAATCCCCTTCCCTGCAGGCTAGATTAGCAATCATCGTGCCAGAATCACACTTCAGGGAATCCGTGGGGTTACTCGACCGTCGAGTGGTCACATGGGGAAATTGCTTCCACCTTTGGGAAGTCAACTTCCCAAGGGTGGGTCTGCTCCCGGAAACGGCTGATCCTGCAAGCGCATGTACGTCGGCAACACATTCTGGACAAGGACGGCTCTTCGCCAAGAGACAGTCATTGGTTTCTGACTAGGCCGCCTTCTGGGCCAGGTACTCCTTCTTCCTTCGTTCTTCTCTTGATCCTCGATCTCTCAGTCAGCACTTCGTACTGCCTCCCGCCACAGCCTTGGCCCCATGCGGCGTATGGGCTGGGAGAGCGGAAGAAGGTATTGCGACCCGCCAGGCCGCGGGGTCTCCGGAGGGATTGATCCCGTTTCAGAGAAGGAGGTTGCACGCTGTTACCCAGAAGCCGTTGGGGGAACGGGATGCCCGAAAATGTGACCGGAGGAGAACGAACTGGCGCAACGAGCAGTCCTGGCCCGGTCGAGCGCGCGGCTGGTATCGATCCGCGCTGGATGACGGCGGCTCTCAGCGACTCCGGCTCTAGAGACGAAGTCACCAGACTCTCCAATGGGCCTCCAAGTGGCGACGGAAGAGCTACTCGCCAGTCATTGAGCGAAAACGCAGCCTGAATTCCCTATGTTTTTGCTCGCGATGGTGCTGCTGTGGACGATGGCGCTCTGAAGATCGTCCTCACCTCAGCCCCTCTCCGGGACGGTCGGAGTCGACCCTCCTCGTCGGGGATTGGAGGCGCCTCCGGCGGTCCCTTGGTGTTACGGGGGCCGCACGTTGTCGGCAGCGGGGGAGGGTCATGAAGCGAAGCTCGTTCCTGGCAGTTCTGCTGTTCGCCACCCTGCTGCTGGCGCCCCTCGTCGGCGGCGCCCAGGCGGAGGACGGGACGCTGGACGACGGCGTGGACTTCTTCGAGCTCCAGGGTGTGCCGGACGACCTGCGTGCACCCTGGCGGGAGTTCCTCGAAGGCTGGTCCGCGTTCGCGAGCCCGTTGTTCCTGCTGCAGGAGTTGGTCAGCCTGGCGCTGGCGGCGGGGCTCGCGGCAGCCATTGCATTCCACCCCCGTGGGGGCCGACGTGCCATCGACCCTCTCGCCTGGGAGCGGCGCCACGCGGTGGTGATCTACGCGGTCGTCGGTGCGGTCGTCGCCGAGTTCGTGCTCTTCAACCCCCCGATGGCCTTCGTCATTTTCGGCATCGGCGGGCTGATGCGATTCCGGAGCGTGGTGGGTGGACCCGATGACACAGCGCGCACGATTCTCGCGGTCGTGGTCGGCCTGGCCTGCGGCCTCAAGTTCTTCCCGCTGGCGATCCTGGCGACCGCCTTCTACTGGGTCGGCATCTGGTTCGGGCGCTCGAAGGTGGCCTACCGCCTCGAGGTGCGCCGGATTCCCGAGGAGCGGGGCCGCGAGGCGGCGGCCGCCTGGAAACGCGCTCTCGAGGCAAGCGGCTGCTCGGTCTCCCACCTACCGGACCCAGGCCAAGGCACGGCTCGAGGCGCTGGTACTGGTTCCGGTCGACGCCGAGCCGGCCAAGCTGGAGCTGGCGCTCGACCTCCCCGACGATCTGCGAGGCCGTGCGACGTGGTCGATCGACTAGTCCCTTGTATCGACCAAAGGCGGAAGTGTTGTCATGCTAAGCACTGCGTCCCCCGCAGCCAATCGGTTCTCGCCGTGTCGCGGGCCGATTCATGGGGCCCGTATGTCGAAGAAGCGGTATCGGATTGACTTGACGG
>JAAETT010000078.1 GCA_024228115.1 bacterium | reverse complement strand
GATCCGCCGGAATCCGGTCTTCCAGCGCTACGTAGCTGAACATCGAACCCTGCTCTCGATCGCTTCCCCGCATTCCCTCTACCCCCGCCTCTTTTCTACCATTTGAAGGAGTGAAGCACGGGTTTTTTCAGCACCCTGTTAGCGATCGATCGGCCGGCATCCAGGTTGCCTTGAGTCCTTCCGTCAGGTGCGTACGGTGCGCGATGGCGCCCGACCGCGGGCAAGACGCGGCCTGAAGCCTGACACCTAACGATAGGCCGCATCGGGCGCCACGATGAGGCAATCGGCCCCGCCGAGCTGTAGCGCCATGCGTTGGAATTCCGGTCGTGTTGCCACGTCGGGCACGGTACAGAGCGGTGATTGGTCCCCATTCCGCGAGTGAATCCAGAGGAATGCGACGCCGGAACTCCCATCGATGGTCTGCTCGCCGATCTCGGCCCAGGACAGGAAGCGACGTGGCCCCCAGAACGTCCGGCCGACGATGCCCTCGGCGTGCACATGGAGCCCGAGGGGCTGGACCACCAGGGCCAGAAACGGGCCGAGGCACGCGAAGACTGCAGCCGCGGCGAGCGCTCCGCGGGCCACGTGCTCGACGCTCAGGCCTTTGAAGTAGGCCAGCGGAACGACGAAGAGGAGCATCCAGCCGAAGATCTGGAACGAAAGACGAACCATCGGTGAGAGGGCCGGGCGAAAGGTGGCGAGCCTGGGGCCGCGCTGAGGATCCATCCATCTCTTTTCGGAGGGGCAACGGGCCCAACTTGACCAGGGGCGGCGAGCTTCCCGCGCCGGCCCGGACCTACGTGAGGGATGTGACAATGGCCCAATGGGTTGCAGTGTTGGCAACGAACCCTCGATCTCCCTGCGGGGAATCGTCAAGCGACCCCCTTGTCGGACATGGACCTGCAAGGGATCCCCTGTTGGCACTCCGATCCATTCAATACGCGAAGCCCAAACCTGGGAAGACGACCGCAACAAGACGACGAAGTGCGTCGACTGGCAGTTCACCACCGATGAGGCACGCGTGAAGCTGCGGAGGCCCTACGGACAGGCTATTTCGTGAAAGGGACCAGGCGCACGACATCGATATGGGCCGTTCCCTCGACGTCGGGCTCTAGGGAATCAGGATCAAACTACCCCGGCAGTGCGGCCAGCCCGCCGTCCGAAAAATGCTCCATCGCCTAGCGACAGGCCACTGCTGTAGCTTCCAACCGAGAGGCCGGAGGTCGCGCGGCCAGCCCCGTAGAGCCCGGGGATCGGATCGCCGGCTGGGTCGAGGACGCGACCGTCCGTGTCCGTACGCAAGCCGCCTAGCGTAAAGGCGGCGTAGATCGAATTCCCGGTGGTGCAATCGAAGGCGCCAAAGGGTGGCTTCGTAAGCGGCTGAACGTATTCGGGAAGCTTGCGGAATACCGGATCTTCGCCCTTCTCGGCATGATGGTTGTAGAGGCCGAGGGTGGCCTCGAGGCTTCCGCCAGGCAGGCCGAGTTCCCGCTCCAGTTCGGGCACGGTCTCCCCCACTGCAACCAACTCTCGGGGGTAGGTGGGCTTCTCGAAGATCTCGTCGTCCACGATCAACCAGGCACGCCCGCCGTTGTGAAGAAGGGCTGCCTCTCCCAACCGACCGTAGTACGAATCCTCGTTGATGAAGCGCTGGCCTTGTTCGTTGACGAGCACGCCTCGCTTGAGGCTCCACGGCTGGTTGGCCGGCAGGCTGATCGAGACGGCATCCATATGAAGCACGTCGGCGCCGGCGGCCATCCCGAGCTGGATGCCGCTGCCATCGTCTCCTTCGGCGCCGATGCGGACATTGCAGGCGCGGACAAGCGGAGCGTGGGCCTCGAGCATCTCATCGTTGTTGATGAAACCTCCCGTCGTGAGGATGACGCCTCGACGCGCACGAAGAGAGCGCTCCTCTCCGAAGACCTGCACTACGACGCCCATCACTTCTCCGTCCTGTCCTTGCACGAGCGAGGTGCAACGGTGGTTCGTACGGATGTCTGCCGGGCTGGCCTCGACCGCCTCCACCAGCTTCTGCATCAACAACGGTCCTGCCTGATGCGTCTTGGCTGGAACGTGGCCACGTGGGGCTGGAACTGCGATGTCGCAGAATGGATGGTGTCGCTCGGAGCCCGAGAACACCAGGCCATCGTCGTTAGGCGGCTCGCCACTGACGCCGAAATGATGAACCTCCTTGAACGGGACGCCCTGAGCCAACAGCCATTCGTAGAGCTCGACGCTGCCCTCACAATAGAGGCGCATCTTCGCCTCATCCGGGCTCGGCCCAGAAGAGGCCATCAGATACTTGAACATCTCCTCGGCCGAATCCTCGAAGCCGCAGGCTTTTTGCAGGCGGGTGCCGCCGCCGAGATAGAGCACGCCGCCCGACAACGCAGACGTACCGCCGCCGCCAGCCCGTTCGATGACCAGGGTGTCAGCGCCAGCCGATGAGGCTTCCAGAGCGGCGGCCGCTCCCGCCACACCGAGGCCGACGACGATGACGTCCGCTTCCTCGTCCCATCGGGTCTGTTCTGTGGAGGGTCGGATCAGCTGGGACACACTTCGTCCTTGGTTCGGGAGGGCACGAACGGCCCGTCGTTGGAGGCGGGATGCTACTGCCAGAGGCCTGTTGCCGGATCCGGGGGTTGAAAACTAATTTGTCTAGTTGTCTTGACAACTAGACTTTCTCGGGGCACTTTCGCGACGTGCCCCAGCTCGATGCCGCTTCCCCCGTGCCCCTCTATCACCAGCTCGCCGAACTGCTGGGGAGCCGCATCCAGGCCGGGGACTATCCATTGGGAACCCGAATCCCCTCGGAGCCCGAGCTTGCCCGCACTTTCGGCATCGGGCGTCCCACCGTGCGGCAGGCCACGGACGTACTGATCCGGCGACATCGCCTGGAGCGACGACGCGGCTCGGGAACATTCGTGGTGGAGCCGCCGGAGCAGGTCGACCTGCTCTCCCTCGCGGGCACCATGGCCTCCTTCGAGAAGACCGGCCTGGACGCTCGCACCTCGATCGTCCAGCGCGTGCGGCGCGTGGACGTGGCGAACGCGCCGGAGAACCCCTTCGCTGGCCGCAAGGCCTGGTCGCTCGTCCGGCTCTCCCGGGTATCGGGGACACCGGTGCTACTCGAAACCTTGTGGCTCGATCCGGAGCGCTTTCCGGGGCTCGACAAGATCTCCCTTGCTGGCCGGTCACTCTCCCAGCTTGCCCATGAGCAATTCCATCTCACGGCGGAGACGGCGGACCAGAACTTCCGTGTGGCCCTTGCAGACGAAGGCCACGCGGCGCTCCTCGAAATCGTGCCGGGCACTCCCGTGTTGCTCGTGAAGCGACGCGTTCATTTCCCCGGCGCACCGGACGCCGTGTTCGTAGAGTTGCGCTGCCGAACGGATCAGCTCGTCTTCTCCCAGACACTCGGAGGGCCTGTCGATGGCTGAGCCCGGTTACTACGGCCAGTTCGGGGGCTCGTTCATCCCCGAGATCCTGGTTGCCACGTTCGAGGAACTGGTTCTGGCGTTCGAAGAAGCCAAGGCCGACCCGGAATTCTGGAACACCTACAAGAAGTTGATGGGCAGCTATTCCTGCAGGCCGACCCCGCTCACCTATGCCGAGAACTTGACGCGGCACTTCGGTGGCGCGCGCATCTACATCAAGAGGGAAGACCTGAACCATACCGGCGCCCACAAGGCCAACAACGTGATGGGCCAGGGTCTGCTCGTGAAGCGCATGGGAAAGGGACGAGTCATTGCCGAGACCGGTGCAGGCCAACATGGCGTGGCTACCGCCACCATGGCCGCGAAATTCGGCTTCGATTGCACCATCTACATGGGTGAAGTCGACGTCCAACGCCAACGCCCGAATGTCTTCTGGATGGAGCGGCTCGGCGCGACGGTCGTCCCGGTGACCGAGGGAACGCGTACGCTGAAGGACGCCATCAACGAGGCCTTCCGCGATTGGGTATCGGCCATGGACGATACCCACTACGTACTCGGTACAGCCTGTGGGCCCCACCCCTTCCCGGAGATGGTGACCTGGTTCCAGTCGATCATCGGTCAGGAGGCCCGGCGCCAGGTGCTCGAGGAGACGGGCCGCCTGCCCGCCCGGGTCTACGCCTGCGTAGGAGGCGGGTCCAACGCCATGGGGATCTTCAGCGGCTTCCTGGAGGACGATGTGGAGCTGGTCGGTGTCGAGGCCGGAGGGCGAGGGCTCGAGACGGGTGCGCACGCCGCACGCCTGGCCTCCAGCGACGCTTCGTTGGGTGTGGCACAGGGCTACAAGACGTTCTTTCTGCAGGACGACGATGGCCAGATGAAGGAGACCCATAGCGTCGCGGCGGGCCTCGACTACGTGGGGGTTTCTCCGATTCTCTCGCACTTGAAGGAGAGCGGCCGGGTTCGTTTCGCGGCAGCTACCGACAAAGAAGTCGTCGATGCGCTCTCGCTCACGATCCGAAAAGAAGGCTTGATCCCGGCGCTCGAATCCGCACACGGTTTCGTGCAGGCCTTCAAGGAAGCCCCGGCGCTGAGCCACGATGATGTCATCGTCATCAATCAATCCGGCCGCGGTGACAAAGACATCTTCACGGTCGCGGATGCTTTCGAAGATCCGAGCTGGAAGCAATTCATCCGAGACAAAGCGGAGGAATACGATGCTGGCTGAGCACCTGCGCACGAAACAGCGCGAACGCGAGATCCTGCTCATGACCCACATCGTCATGGGTTACCCATCCTTCGAGGATTCGCTGCGTGTGGTCGAGGCGATGGTGGAAGCCGGTGTCGAGATCATGGAGTTGCAGATTCCATTCTCGGAGCCGATCGCCGACGGGCCGGTGATCCTTCACGCGAATCAGCGTTCCCTCCAGGCCGGATCCAGCGTCGAAAAATGCCTCGAATTCGGAGAGGAAGTCGCGAAACGGTTCGACATCCCCTTTCTGTTGATGAGCTACTACAACATCCTCTTCAAGTACGGCGTGGATGCCTTCACGAAACGAATGGCCGAGGCAGGGCTGGCGGGAGCCATCGTTCCGGACCTCCCACCCGAGGAAGCCGATGAGTACCTCGCGGCCATGGCCGCCCACGATCTCTCGCCGGTCTTCATCCTTTCCCCGAGAACGACGGATGAGCGAATGGCGCAGATCAGCAAGGTCACGCAGGGCCTCGTCTATTGTGTGGCGCGGAAGGGTGTCACGGGCCAGGAAACGAGTTTCAGCGATGAGCTCGATGGCTACTTGACACGTTGCCGAGCTGCGACGGATCTTCCCCTTGCTCTTGGCTTCGGCGTGAAGGATCGGGCCGACGTCGATTTCCTGCGCGGACGTGCGGATCTTGCCGTGATCGGAACCCAGACCATCCGCGTCGTCGAAGAAGAAGGCGTGGAAGGCGTGAAGCCCTTCATCGAGGGCCTCCGACCTCCCCGTTCCTCCTAGATTCCGCTCGACGCCCCTGCGCCGCACAGGTAGCGTGCCTGGCATGATCACCTACGCATATTGGCTGGGCGTTGCGGCTCTGGTTCTCCTGGTTCTCGGCATCGTCGGATTCAAGCTGGAACGTTGGCGAGTGGGTGTGGGCCTGGGCCTCGCCGTGCTTCTCGTCGGCTGGGTGGCCTACAGCTTCCACTTCCAACAACTCTTCGTGAAACGTTGGGGAGGCGTGATGAGCATCCGCGTGCCTGACGGGCAACGGCATTTGACGGCCACGTGGAAGGATGACCATCTCTGGATTGTAGACGCTCACTCAGAAGCGTAGAAATCTGATCATTTGGCCGGGGGGCGACGCAGCCCGCCGTTCCGGATTCCGATTCAGATCTTCCGGGTCGAAAGGTCCTTGACCCAGGGCGAACGCCCTCCCGGCTCGACCG
>JAAETT010000077.1 GCA_024228115.1 bacterium | reverse complement strand
GATGCAGTGTCTCAACCGCCGGATCTCAACGAAGGAAGATCTCACGCGCCAAGTCCAAGCCTGGCAAGACGATCGCAACCGAACGACGAAGGGCGTCGACTGGCAATTCACGACCCAACAAGCCCGCGTGAAACTGCGACGGCTCTACCCCCAGCTTTTGGTGTGACAAGGGACTAGCGCGTTCGCTGCTGTCCCTCCTCTCGGTAGGTGAGGACGCGCAGAGGGGAGCCGAGCCGCCTGCCCCTGCGCCACAACTCCCGGATGTCCGCCCACGCCGGCCAGTCAACGTAGTTGGCGTCTCCCGCCGACTGGGGATGTGACTCGGATGTTCCCGCGAGCAATCCGGCACTGGCGCCCACAAGCACCTCACCGGCGCGGACAGCGTTTCGGATCGAGTACGACAGGACGCACTCCCCATCCTGTGGATCGAGCCGTTCCCTGGCGTACACATCTCCCGCATCCCACGCATCGAACAACTCGTGGACGCTGACACCAGCATGCTGATCATCGCGGGCCATCGTCCAGAAGTACGGGAAGAGGCCTCGATTGCCCGGTAGGTACGACCCGTGGACGTTGATGGCGGCAACACTCGCTGCGTCCCGAACCCGGCGCCCGATCTTGTGCGGGAAGTAGATCGAGACGATCAGATCGGGGCGCTCCCGCTCGATTCGACTAGCGACATCGGCGTGATTGATGTCGCTGACAGCGACCAGCTCCGCCCCGGTCATGTCGGCGATGGAGCGCAGCCATTCTTCCGACCCAGCATCAGGCGAGTTCGAAAAGGAGTACTTCAGCCGCCTTCCAGACCAGAAAGACCGGAGACGTCCGCAGAATGCGCAGCTACTCGCGATGCGAGGTGCGGGCGGATGCTGAATAGATGGCGACAACGGAGTCGGTGAACTCTTCTGCCAGGATTCGGCTGACGGTGTTGGAAGCAAGGCTCTCGTAGGTCAGCAGGACCATCCGCGGTGAATCGTTCAAGTGTGACGCCCTCTAGCGAGAGGAACGGCGATGGCAACCCGAGCCGTCCCCTTCGCGACAGCAAGCGACTAACCGTTCCGGTCCGCACCGATCAGCACGACGACCATGCGACACGGCTCGTCGTAGGGATTGCGCCAGGCGTGGCGCGTGCCGTTCTGCACCACGGTATCACCGGGGCCGAGTTCGACGGTGGCACCATCGTCGAGTTCGAGTACGGCCCTTCCGGAGATCACATACTCGAAATCGATCGTGTCCGTCGTATGCATGCCGGGCGCGTCGGCCTCCATGTGTTCGACGAGTCCGGGGAGCTTCTCTCGCGCCTCCGCCGCCATTTCTTCGAGGGTCACGTCGGCGGGTGGGAGGGTCGAGGAGGGGGGCACCGTGAAGAGTGCGAAGCGGAAGCCGTCTCTAGTCGGGAAGTAGCCTGGTGTGGGAGGGTGTGAGCCGTCGTCCGGGAAGCTGGAGCGCTCATCGGAACCCCAGAGCCGGTGGAACTCGTTTCCCTGGGCCTTCTCCAGGCGAACGGGCGGGACGGTCTCGTCGCTGGCGAAAACGGCCTTGCCCTCGGGCGAGTGTCCTGTCACGACGCGGCGGACTTTCATGCCGGGCTCCTCTCGGAACCGAGCGTAGCGCCGATCTACGGGTGGAACGGAATCCAATGCGAACAGAGCCCCGAAAGCCCGCCTGAAACAGAGTGTCTACACGCAGGGACCCTTCAGCGGAGCGAATCCATTCGGGCTCGACGGCATCTGTTCACGCCGTCTCACGCGTTGGGCCGTGCCCCCCCGGGCCGACGCCCACGACCCCGGGAACCGCGGCTCCCAGACTCCTGGCTCCTTGTCTGGCTGGCATTGCGCGGACGCCGGTTGGAACCCCGGGCCTCCGACTCACCGCCGCTGGCCTTCGCTCCGCTGCCGGGCCGGCGCGACCTGCCGTTCGAACGGTTGCCACCGGAAGCTGCGCTGCGTGCTCCGCGCCTGGCACCACCGGATTGGCCGGTGCGCGGTCGTCCGCCGCGCCCTCTGGAGGAACGTTCCTCCCGGCCAGATTCTGCCTCCAGGCCCTCGGGCGTCTTCAGGCGATCCAGCGGCCGACGGGTCAGGCGCTCGATGGCCGTCAGGTGAGCACGCTCCTCCGGAGAACACAACGAAAGCGCTACGCCGCTCTCACCGGCCCGACCGGTGCGACCGATCCGATGCACGTAGGTCTCGGCCTCGTTCGGCATGTCGTAGTTGATGACGTGCGAGAGCCCCTTCACATCGATGCCGCGGGCAGCGATATCCGTCGCAACCACGACGCGGGTCTCTCCCGTCTTGAAACGACGCAACGCCCTCTCGCGGGCGCCTTGCGATTTGTTTCCGTGGATCGCCGCCGATTCGATGCGTGCGCGTTCCAGCTTCTGGACGAGCCGATTCGCACCGTGCTTGGTGCGCGTGAACACCAGGGCACGATCCACTTCGCCCGTCTCGAGCAGGGATTTCAGGAGATCGGTCTTGCGTCGTCCATCGACGAAGTAGACCGATTGTTCGATCGGTTCCACCGTACTCGAGACCGGATCGACCGCGAGGCGTACCGGCTTGTGGAGAATCTTGTTGGCCAGCGCCTCGATCTCGCGCGGCATCGTCGCGGAGAAGAGCAAGGTCTGCCGCTTCTGGGGCACCGCTCGCGTGATGCGGCGAACATCCGGCGCAAAGCCCATGTCGAGCATGCGATCGGCCTCGTCGAGCACGAAGAAACGAATGGCTCCGAGATCGATCACGCCATCGTTCATCAGGTCGAGCAGGCGTCCCGGCGTCGCGACCAGGACGTCGACCCCGCGGCGTAGGATCTGCGCTTGCGGTCGCTTGCTCACGCCTCCGAATACGACAGTTGCTCGAACGGACGAGTTGGCCGCATAACATTCGAAGCTCTCGTGGATCTGGGCCGCCAGCTCACGTGTCGGCGCGAGCACCAGTGCCTGGATGTCACGGCGACCACGATCGTCGCCAGCATCGAGCAGATGCTCGAGGATCGGGAGTGCGAAGGCGGCCGTC
The DNA here is from genome assembly GCA_024228115.1 of bacterium. Taxonomy (NCBI): domain Bacteria; species bacterium. Next base: position 44,327 of record JAAETT010000077.1, on the reverse strand, counting down.
TTGCCGGTTCCCGTCTGGGCGCAGCCAAGCACGTCTCGGCCGTCGAGAATGTGAGGAATCGCCTCGCTTTGGATCGGCATGGGCGATTCGTAGCCCGCGCGATCGAGGGCACGACACAGACGAGTGTCGAGGCCCAGGTTCTGAAAACCGCCGGAAGAAACCGGGTCGGGTTGGATCGGAGATGCAGTCAATTGATTTTCCTTGGGTAGCGGCCTGGCACGGGCCCTCGTAGGCCGGGGTGCGAGACATCGCCAGATGATTGAATGGACGAGTTCCTGGACTCTCCCGAAGGGCCTGCTCGTCATTCGAGCGCTCTTCGCGGAGGCATGGAGCTCGAGGCGGTGGCCGGGCCACCTGCACGTCCCGCCCTCGTGACGTGATGAAGTTTCTTTCGAGCGCTCCCTGGCCGAGAGAGGAATAGATTCGAGGCCAGGAGCAGGGCGTCAGGAGTGTGCGAGCAAACGAGGCTCGCCTCTGCTGATCAAGCTCGGCGCAGACCATACAGGATGGAGTGGGGAGGCGCCGGTCCCCTCTTCCATCGGCCTACGGGAGAAGAAGTTGATCCCGAAGGCGGCCTTCCGCCGAAGGGCTCAGAGACCGAGCAGGTAGTAGCGAGCGGCGAGTTCCCCGGCTTTCAAGGCGAGGGCAGCCAGGCGGCCGATCATGCTCTCCTGCTCATGGAACTCGGGGCAACGCTTTGCCCTGCGAGAGGCCAGGCGCTCGATCTGGTCCAGGCTTGCGCGTTCCCAGAGCAGGTTCTCACGCTCCCGGGCCCAGCCGGCATCCCGTTGGTAGCGCCCGATCTGATTGGTGAGCTTCACGCACTCCCGACCCACGGGCTTGGGCGCGGCCAGGGCCGGGCCCGCCACGAGCATCGCGATCAGGATGGCTTGAATGAGCGTCTTCAATGGCAGTCCCCCCGGATAGCCAGGAGGCGTATCGGCAGGACCGCTTCAGAAGTGAAGGCCCTGCCCCCGCGGGGAACAAGTTCAGCATCCGTGGTGGCTCCGCCCGGCCTCGGTCCGGCTGGAAGCGGCCACATGGACCCAGCCGGGTCAGACGCTGGGTTCGCAGAATCGACTCGGCACCCGGACATGCGCAGGTGAGATCGAACCGAGGTCGGGGGTGCCCATGCCCCGCATGATCGTCTCGAACTCGCTTCGGAGGATCTGGAGCACGGCCTCGACACCCTCCTGGCCGAACGCCGCGAGCCCCCATAGATACGGACGGCCCACGCAGACGGCGTCGGCTCCGAGAGCCAGGGCCTTGAAGATGTCGGTACCCCGCCGGAAGCCGCTGTCGACCAGAACCGGGATACGCCCCTCCAGTTCATCGACGATGGGTGGCAGGGCTTCGATCGTGGAGAGGCCACTGTCCTCGGCACGTCCTCCGTGGTTGGAAACGACGATTCCGTCGATTCCGTGCTCGACACATCGGCGTGCGTCTTCACGGGTGAGGATTCCCTTGATCAGGAGCTTCATCGAAGTGGCATCACGAATGCGGTCCACGTAGTCCCAGTCCAGGATCATGAGGTCCGAGAGCCAACCCTGGGGATCGAGCCCGACGGCCTCGGCTGCCTTCACGGTTCCGCGAAGCAAATCACCGGTGAGGGATTGGTGACAGGGCTGGCAGCCGGGATTGTCGGCTCGGCGGAAGCGTCGAATCCGGTCGCGGTTCTCGCCGAACATGGTCGCGACCATGTCGACGGTCAGGACGACCGCGGAGCAGCCCGCCTCTTCGGCCTCGCGAAGCTGCAGCCGTGTCACGGGCCAGGCGTTCCCGGTGTAGAGCTGGAACCAGAGCGGCGCGCCGCGTGCGTTCGCGACGTCCTCGATCGGCGTCGAGGTGCCGGTCGACAAGATCTGGAGGTGGTCCCTACGCCTGGCAGCCCGTGCGACCGCAAGCTCGGCGTCCGGGTGAAACGCCTTCTGGACCCCGGCGGGCGCCAGGACGAGCGGGCACGACAACTCGGCCCCGAGGAGGTTGGTTCGAGTGTCGAGCGTGCGGACGTCGACCAGTCGTCGCGGTCGCAGCTGGAAGTCGTCGAAGGCCGAGCGATTCGCCCGGAGGGTGACCTCGTGCTGGACCCCCATCGACAGGTAGGTGTAGTGGGCCGGAGACAGGTTGCCTCTGGCCACGGGCTCGAAATCGAAGACATCGATTGCGTCACCGGCCTTCGCCACGATTTCTCTCGCCCGGTCGACGAGCGCCTCACCCTCCTCCACAGCACCTAGCATCAGCTCGACTGCGGCGAGAGGCCTTGGCGAGTAGATCAACGGACTCGCGAGGAGGAACTGAAGCAGGGAGCGCCTATCGATCGAGGGAAGGGCTTTCGTCATGAACTCCCTATCCGCAATCCACGTGCCAAGCTCTACGATCGGGAGCTGGCCTCTCTTCCCGATTGCGAGGACACATGCAGCCGGGCTCCTGCGTCTCCGCAGTTCGCGAACTGCACGGATGCCCGGATCGCCAGCGTGTTTCGGCCGAGGAGCAAGTGCCGAGAAGACGCCGGCTCGGGACTAGAGTTCGTCTGCCACCGCTTGTGCGCTCCGATGGGCAAGCGCCATCCCGGTGAGCATCGGGTTCACGGAGGTGCAGCGCGGGAAGATCCCCGTATCGACCAGGAAGAGCCCATCCATCTCGTGTGCGCGACCCCGCGGATCGACCACTCCCTTGGCCGGATCGCCGTGCATTCGGGTCGTGCAGAAGGCGTGATTCGAGGCGGTGACGAAATCCGAAGCTGCATAGCGTCGCGTGCGTAGGACATCCGCCTCTTCGAGCGAATGCATCTCGTCCGGCACCCCATGAACGCCCGGGAGGATCGTCTTCGCACCCGCCGCAAAGAAGATGCGGGCGATCTGGTAGAGCGCCCCGCCCAACACCTGTGCATCCTCCGGGTCGAAGTTCCAGGTGAGGATCGGGTCGAGGGAGGCGCCGCGCCTGGCCCGGACGGTCCCGAGAGACCGATGGCAGGTGGCAATGGCATCCCAGTTGGCGGCATAGGGGACCTGGGCAAGGCGCTTCTTCAAGTCGTGACCGAAACCGGGGAAGCGCACGGCGAGGATCGCCGCCGGAGCCCACAACGTCTCGAGCTTGTAGCCCTCGCGCAGGAAGGCCAGGCTTTGATAGCCCTGGGTCGCGCCGAAACCAGGGTCGACCTTCTCCGGGAAGATCCCGAGGACGGCGATGCCCGGGTGGAACTGCAGGTTCCGCCCCACCTGGCCGGAACCATTCGCCAGATTGCCGCTCTTCTGGAGGAGGACGGGTGTCGCCATGCACCCGGCCGCCAACACCACGGCTTTCGCATCGATCCGGAACCGATGACTTCGGCGACCGCTGAAAGGCTCGACCACCTGACCCCGTACGCCCGTGGCGCGGCGCCCATCCGAGAGCACCTCCTGCACCTGTACGGAGGTCAACACGCGGGCGCCGGCCTTGATGGCCGCGGGCACATAGGAAATATCCATCGATTGCTTGGCGCGAGCACGGCAACCCGTGAAGCACTCTCCGCTGCCGCGACAACCTCGTACGTTGCGGGCGATCGGCTCACTCTCGATTCCCAGCGCGTCACAGCCATCCCGAAACAAGAGATTGCGCTGGCCCTGCAGCTCGTCGGGTGTGAGCGCGATCCCGAGAAAGGCTTCCACCGCGTCGTAGTGGGGATCCAGATCCGAGCGGCGCGTCCCCTCGAGTTCGGCGTATTCCTCCCAACCTTCGAATACGAAATCCGGCGGACGCACGCAGATGGCGGAATTCACCAGGGAGCCCCCGCCAAGAGCAATGGTCTGCATGGTGGGAATGATGGTTCCGCGTGTGGTCCGCAGGCCTGCCTCGCGCATCATGCGGGTCATCGACAGAGCGCCATCGAGCTCGAAATCCTGAGGTGTGAAGGGCGGGCCTTCCTCGAGAAGGACCACGCGCTTGCCCCGTGCTGTGAGTTCGTGCGCGACGACAGCACCACAGGGGCCCGAGCCGACCACCACCACGTCGGCCTCTTCGGTGAAATCCCGCTCGTACTCGGCGAAGACCCGCACCTCGCCCTCGACCGCAGCGCTCATTGCATTTGCTCCGCGTGGTCTGGGTGGAGCGGCGCATCCGCGGCGAGCGGAACGCCGGAGCGCGCGACCAGATCTTCCCGCTCGTAGGCAATCGTGCGGGGGTGGGCGCCGATGGCCGGGTAGAGGAGATCGGCTTCGACGATCGGCGAATCGATCTGCTTGGCCCCAAGGTGAAGAGCCCTCAAAACGACGGGATCGGAAAAGAAGCCCATCGTCAGGATCGCTCGCAGGCTCGAGAACACCAACCGACGTGGAAACAAGGAGCTCGTACGCCACCCTTCGAGGACGGCGCCTTGCTGCTCCGGACTCAGTGAAGAAAACCGACGCCGCCCCCCCCTGCCGGGCGCCGAAAAAACCAGCGTCGCGTGCTCGACCAGGAAGAAGAGCAGCCGCATCAGGATCCCGACAGACCGCGGTACCGCGGCGACGTAGCGATCAGCGTAGGCTGGAATCCCGGCCTGGGTGCCCGAGGGCAGATCAGAACCACCTTCCGGGTACGTGGCGTCCGCCGCGGCAGCCAGAAACGCGAGTTCCCGGGCGGCCAACACGAGACCCGGCCGCTTTGCGTGGGGGAAACCTCCAAACACACGCCAGACCGCCCAACCGAGGAGCGTTGCGGCGAACAGACCGGCCGAGAGGCCCCAGGCAGACGGCATCGGCGGAGGTTAGCCCAGCAATCTCAAGGGGAAATCACCCTACGCCGATGCAGTAAGCGATGGGCTCCGCCTCGGTCATTTCAATCTCGTTGGGCGTGGCCGCGCTCTGCGCGGCACTTCTCAACTTCGGCCTCCACCGCCTCGGGCTGCGGAGCCGCGACCATTTCTGGCTGGCCGTAGCCGCCCTCGGCATCGTTCAGTTGGCGATCGGCAATGCACTGGTCTACTCCGCGCAGACCGTGGCCGCAGCCGAGGCCGCCCAGGTCGTCTCACTGGCGGCGTGTGTTCCCCTTGTCATCGGCTCCTTGCGCTTCGCTTCCTTGCTGGTGGGCGTGCGGATCCTCTGGATCGAGATCCCGGCCGGTTTTTTTTCGGCGGCCATCGTTCTGACGGTCCTCGCCCGGCCGGAGCTGCTCTTCACCGGCGAGATCGTCGAAGCACATATCCCAGCATTGGGCCTCCACTTCGTCGAGAGTAGGCTCAGTCCTCTGGCCGGCCTCATGTTCGCACCATTTCTATTGGTCTTCGCCACGGTCATCGTGTTGTTCTGGCGAAACCGGCGCAACATTGAGCAGTCAGGCCTGCTGGTCGGGTCGGCTGTGTTGTGGTTGCTGGCGGCAACGAATGATTCCCTCGTGGGAACTGGCTTCTACCGCGGCCCGTACCTGATGGTCGGCGGCTACGTCGTCTTCCTGTTGGCTTTCACATTCCTCCTGGTGCGCCGCTTCGTCGATAGCCTCGACGCTGTCGAAGCCAGCTCGGACGATCTCAAGCTGGTGATCGAAGAAACCACGGAGAAGCTGCGGCAAAAGGACATGCAAGTGGCGCACGGCGCCCGTATGGCCACGGTTGGGACGCTGGCCGCGGGATTGGCCCAGGAGATCCAATTGCCACTCGAAGACGTCACCCACCGTCTCGAGGGTGCCGCGACTCGTTTCGGCGTGATCGAAGAGCGCGAGGCCTTCGAAGCCAGCCTGGCCAACGCGCGTCGGGGCGTAGATCGAATCCGAACGATCGTCACCCGGCTGCTCCACGTCGCGCGACGGGATACGGGCCAATTGGGGCCTGTGAACGTCAACCAGGTCATCGAGGCTGTGCTTCCCATCGTCGGGCACGAAGCCCGAGGGCGGGCCTCGCTCGAGACCTCGCTCGAACGATTGCCGAACGTCGATGGCGATGAACGCCTGCTCGGCCAGATCGTGCTCAACCTGGTCTTGAACGCATTGCACGCTGCGCCCGAGAAAGGCGCCCATGGGCATCAGGTTCGGGTCAGCACCCAGGCCGTGCCGGATGGGGTCCGAATCCTGGTCAGCGATACGGGGCCCGGAATCTCGAGAGACATCCGCGAGCACGTCTTCGAGCCCTTCTTCACCACAAAGCCACCGGGCGAAGGCAGCGGCCTCGGGCTTACGGTCACGCGGCAGATCGTGGAGCGTCATGGTGGGGAGATCGATTTCCGGAGCACTTCGAGAGGCACGACATTCATCGTCGACCTGCCGGCTTCCGATCCCGTCGTGGAGCCAGCATGAACACGGCTTCTCTCTTGACGGTCATGCTGGGGGTGGTGGCCCTGTGCATCGCCACCTTCAATGGGCTCTTCTTCTTCTTGCGAAGGCAAGAGCGAGCCCACCTGTGGCTCGCCATCGCGGCGGCGGGCATGGTTCCCGCTGCAGGCTTCACAGCCGCCCTCTACACGTCGAGCGGACCGTGGGAAGCGGCGCTCTACCGCCAGGGCTCCCTGTTTTCGCTTGCGGTGTTGGCCTGGGGAATCGCTCGTTTCAGCGAGGAACTCCTGGAAGCACCTCTCGGGTGGTTGCGCCCTGCCCTCGTCGCCAGCATCGCCGTGCTGATCCCCGTGGCCTGGATGCCTGGAGTGGGCCATACCCTGGAACCCGTCGTGCGTATGGTTCCCCTCTTCGGCATCCACTACGTCGATACCGTCATCGCGTTGCCGAACGCCGCCATCGCGTTTCTCGCGTTCATTCCGATCAGCCTGATCGTTCGCCACTATCGCCGCCACCTGCCCCATGTCGATGTGCCGACAGGCCCCGTCCTCGTGGCGACCCTCTTCTGGGCGGCTTGCGCCGGTTTCGAGATCGCAGTCGGTACGGGGCTCGTCGAAGGGCCCTTCGTTCTCGTCCTTGGCTATGACGTCTTTGCGTGCACGTTCACCGGGCTGCTCGTCGGTCGAATCACCCGTTCCCGTGCCCTCGGCCAGGAAGCCTCCGAGGAACTCCACAGCCTTGCCGAAGCGCGTCTCGAGGCCATCCGCCAGCGAGAGCTTCAGCTCGCCCACGGCGACCGGCTGGCCACCGTCGGCACGCTGGCGGCGGGGGTCGCCCATGAGATCAACAACCCGCTCGCGTTCGTCTCGGCCAACCTGAACCAGTTGGAGGAACTGGCCAAGGATCCGAATGAGCAGGACGCCCCGGCGCTCTTTCAGGAGATCCTGCTCGAAACCCGCGAAGGCCTGACGCGCATTTCCTCCACGGTCTCGGGCCTGGTGGCGATGGCGCAGCGGGAGGAAGGGGCCGCCCACGCGGTCGATCTCGAAGACGTGGTCGAATCCGTCCTGCGACTCGCCCGGCACCAGGTTCCCGAGGATGTCGTCTTGCGGACCGATCTGGACCCTGCCACCCCGGTGGTCGGTGACGAGCGGCTGCTAGGCCAGGTCGTGCTCAACTTGTTGGTGAACGCGATCCACGCGATCCCGGAAAACCGTCCCGGCGGAGGCCAGATCACCTTGCGGATCCGCGACCACGGCGAACGCGTGGAGCTGGCCGTGATCGACGACGGCACCGGGATCCCGGACGACGTGTTGCCGCTGATCTTTGATTCGTTCTTCACGACGAAGGAACCCGGCCGAGGCACGGGCCTGGGTCTCCCGGTCACTCGCCAGCTGATCGCCCGGCATGGCGGCACGATCGACGTGGAGACCAATCCGAAGGGCACCTGCATGCGCATCTCCCTCCCGGCAGCGCTGCGCCGGACCGTGAGCACGCGCTAGAGGAATCCCAGGACTTCGCTACAATGTACCACTCGTAAATCTATATTGTAGTGGTACAAAAAATGAACCCGAGTTCGTATTCGCCCGGCCCCCGAAGCACCCTGAAGCGTCTCCCGGAGCGGGGCCACTACGACCATGCGACGGTTCACGCCATCCTCGATGAGGGCCTCGTCGGCCACGTCGGCTTCGCAGTGGACGGCCAGCCCTTCGTCATTCCCACCGCCTACGTACGGATCGACGAGACCCTGTACCTCCACGGCTCTCCAGCCAGCCGCATGCTGAAGGAGCTGCGCAAGGGCGTTCCGGTTTGTGTCACGGTCACGCACCTCGACGGCATCGTCCTTGCGCGGTCCGCGTTCCATCACTCGATGAACTTCCGCTCGGTGGTCGTGTTCGGAACCGCACGCAACGTTGATGATCTGGATGAGAAGAAGCGCGTGCTGGATGCGTTGGTCGAACATGTCGCTGCTGGGCGCTCGTCGGATGCGCGGCCGGGAAACCCGGAAGAGATCGCCTTCACCCGCATCCTGGCGGTTCCCATCGAGGAGGCTTCAGCCAAGGTCCGTTCGGGCCCGCCTCTCGACGACGAAGCCGATCTGACACACCCTGCCTGGGCTGGAGTCGTGCCGCTGCGCCTTCAAGCCGGGCAGGCCATTCCGGATGAACGCCACGCGCCGACCCGGGAAGCGCCGCCCTACGTCACGGGTTACCGTCGAGGAGCCGCCCTCCCGCCGGAGTAGCTCACGGCACATGCGCATCGGAATCGTCAGCGATACCCACAATCATTTGCGGAATGTGGAGCGCATCGTCGAGCTGTTCAATGGGGCCGGTGTGAGCCGGGTCGTCCACACAGGTGACATCACCCAGGCGAAGACGCTGCATGCGCTGTCCCCGCTCATCTGCCCGGTGGTGGGTGTCTACGGCAACAACGATTTGGAGCGCACGAGCCTGGAAGAAGCTGCCGAGCAGCTGGGCTTCCAACTCGTCGACCCACCACTGCGTTTGCGCTGGCACGAACGGGACGTCGTGGTCGTCCACGACCCCAGCGACCTGGCCGAGTTGGAGCTCGACTCCGGAACCCTTGCGCTCCACGGCCACACCCACCGGACGACCGAGGAATGGCAGCAGGACGGTGTCCTGGCCTTCAATCCCGGCGAGTGCGCTGGCATGATGGAGGGCCAGAACACGATCGGCATCGTCGATCTGGCCCAGTTCGGTAACGGGTTCGGTAGCGGGTCCGGTGTCGAGTTGGTCCGATTTTGAGCACCCCCGAGGAGATTTCATGAAATCGGCTGAGCCCGCCCTGACCGACTACCAACCGGAGCGGGAACGATTTCTTCAAGAGGCACTCGCTGGCCTGGCGTGTGAGCCAAAAGGTCTGCCCTGCAAGTACTTCTACGACGAGCGCGGCTCCGCGCTTTTCGACGAGATCTGCGAGCTCCCCGAGTACTACCCGACCCGCACCGAGTTCGAGATCATGGGCCTGCACGGCAAGGAGATGGCGGCCGTGCTCGGAAGGCATTGCCTGCTCGTCGAGTACGGAAGCGGCTCCAGCACGAAGACGCGCCTGCTCCTGGATCAGCTGGACTCACCTGCAGGCTATGCACCCGTGGACATCTCTCGCGAGCATCTGCTTTCCACGGCGGACCGATTGGCAACCGATTATCCAGGCTTGGAGATCCTTCCCGTCTGTGCGGACTTCACGCATCCCTTCGAGGTTCCGGTTTCTCGGATCGGTCCGGAATGTGTGGCGGTCTACTTTCCGGGCTCGACGATCGGCAACTTCCTTCCCGATGGCGCCACGACTCTGCTTCGGGTTGCCCACGCCGAGGTCGGCCACGGGGGCGTGCTGTTGATCGGCGTCGACCTGGTCAAGAATCCGGACGTGCTGGAACGCGCCTACGATGATTCGGCCGGCGTGACGGCTGCTTTCAACAAGAACCTGCTGGTGCGAATGAATGAGGAACTCGGGGCGGATTTCGATCTGGAGCGCTTCTCCCACCGCGCCCATTGGAATGGAGTCGATGGGCGGATCGAAATGCATCTCGTCAGCAGCGTGGCTCAGCAGGTGCGCCTCGGCGGCGAGTTGATCGAATTCGCCGCCGGCGAGGCTGTCTGCACCGAGCATTCGCATAAATACACCCTCGACGGCTTCGGGGCGCTCGCCGGGGCGGCGGGTTTCGATGTGGAACGGGTATGGACCGATCCGCGGGGTTGGTTCAGCGTGCAGGCCCTGCGAGCGAGGTGAAGAGGGAAACGCTGAAGACCCTCTACTTCGCCTACGGATCGAACCTCTCGGCAGCGCGCCTGCAGGCGCGCGTACTGACCGCCGAGCCCGCCGGTACCGCACGCCTCGAGGGCCATCGGCTGGTCTGCGACAAACCAGGGCGTGACGGATCCGCCAAGGCGAACCTGGTCACGGACCCGGCCGGGCATGTCTGGGGCGCCCTCTACCTGCTCGAAGCCCGCCACCTCGCGACCCTCGACCGCTTCGAAGGCGGGTACGAACGCCTCGTAGTGAGCGTCGAGAGCCATGTGGACGGTCGCGCTGCAGGCTTCCGGGACGCGCTGACCTACCGCTCCGACCTGCGCACGGCCGACCCGATTCCCTTCGATTGGTACCGACAGTTGATCCTCGACGGTGCACGCGATCACGGCCTCCCTGCAGCCTGGCTGGCCCGCCTCGAAGCCCTGCCCTGCCGCTTGGATCCGAGCCGAGCCGAGGTGCGCTAGAAACTCGCACTGGAGGCACCGTGAGCTGGAAGAACGAAATCGAGGGCATCGAGGAACGACGCCGCCGGGCCCTCGAAATGGGTGGAGCCGAGGCGGTCGAGAGCCAGCACGCGAGAGGTCGGCTCTCGGTACGCGAACGCATCGATCGTCTGTCCGACCCGGAGAGTTTCCGCGAGCAGGGCCCGATCGCGGGTCACGGTGAAATCGACGCGGACGGCCGCCTCACGGATTTCGCCCCGGCGAACTACGTACTCGGCACGGCCAAGGTGGATGGGCGCCCGGTCGTGCTGGGCGGAGAAGACTTCACGCAGCGCGGAGGCTCGCCTTCTCCCGCCGGCCTGCGAAAGAGCGTCTACTCCGAAACCCTGGCGCTCCAGTACCGGCTGCCACTCGTCCGCTTCCTGGAGGGCGGTGGTGGCAGTGTGACGGGCAGCCGCGGGAAGGGCGCACCCCGGCCGATGGGCGACCCGGTGTTCGCGGCTCCGCGCTTCCGCTCGATCATGCAGGTGATGGCAACGGCCCCGGTCGTCTCCGCAGCGCTCGGCGCGGTCGCGGGGTTTCCCGCCGCCCGGCTGGTCGCTTCCCACTTTTCGTTGATGACCCGCAATACGGCGCAGATCCTGATTGGCGGGCCCGCCGTGGTGGCTCGCGCCACCGGTGAAGACCTCACCAAGGACGAGCTCGGGGGCGCCAAACTGCACGCCCGCAGCGGTGTGGTCGACAATGTGGTCGAAGACGAAGAAGAAGCCTTCACGGCGATCCGCCGCTTCCTCTCCTACCTGCCGACCAATGTCTGGGAACTCCCACCGGTCGCGGCATGCGAGGACGATCCGAATCGCAAGGAAGAAGCACTCGCCGAGATCATTCCTCGCGAGCGACGCCGCGTCTACAACGCACGCAAGCTCGTAGGCCACATCGTCGACCGCGATTCGTTCTTCGAGATGACGCCGGGCTTCGGCCGTTCCCAGGTCACCGGCCTGGCTCGCCTGGCAGGTCACCCGGTCGGTGTCTGGGCCAACGATACGCGTTTCTACGCCGGCGCCATGACGGCGAATGCTGCCCAGAAGGTTCGTCGCTTCGTCGACTTCTGCGACACCTTCCATCTTCCCATCGTGGCCTTCGTCGATGAACCGGGCTTCATGATCGGCTCGGAAGCCGAACGGGCCGGGACCATCCGCCACGGTGCGGCCGCGCTCTTCGCAGTTCAGCAATCCTCGGTTCCCATGGTCTCCGTCATCGTGCGCAAGGCCTACGGTGTCGCGGCGGCTGCCCACTTCGGGCCCGACGGAACGGTATTCGCCTGGCCATCCGCGGAAAGTGGCGCCCTCCCCATCGAGGGCGGTGTCGCCGTCGCCTTCCGCCGTGAAATCGAAGCCGCCGCAGACCCAGCCGCCCGGCGTGCCGAACTGGAGGAGCAGTTCGCCTCACGCCGCTCCCCCTACCCGCGGGCGGAAGCCTTTGGCGTGCACGACCTGCTCGACCCCCGCGAGACGCGGCCGGCGCTCTGCCAATGGATCGAGCTATGCGCACCGCAGCTCGCGGCCTTGCGTGGCCCGCGCCAATACAGCCTGAGACCGTAGGGTTCTAGCAGGTTGCGGAAGAACTCCGGACCGAGCCGGGTGCGTGGATTTTCGGTCCAATCGAGGCGCGGAAGCGCAGCTGGGGCGAGCCCCAGCAAGCTTTCGCAACGAAGAGTGGGCCGAAAAGACGCGTGCCAGGCGACGGGAGGGGTTCTTCCGTAGCCTGCTAGGGTGCCGGAGCTGCGGGTGGCGCCGACGGCGCGGCGGTGTCGTCCGCCAGCTCCGCCGGTGCGGTTGGCTCCGGTGATACGACGAGCTCGCCCTTCGGGTCGGCTTCGGCCTCGGGGCCAGCCGAATCTTCCGTTGCCTCGTCGGCCACAGCAACGTCCCCTTCCGCCTCTCCAGCCGTGCTGCCCTCGGGCAACTCGGGGAGCAGTTCGAGCAGACGGATCGCGAGCCGACTCGATTCGCTCTCCTCGTCGGGCTCCGTGGGCTCGAAACGAAGGTCGCCGAGGAAGCCCTCACCGTCTCGTTCCAGCTCGCCGGAGTCGACCCAGGCACCTAACAATTCATCATTTTCGTCTGCCAGCGCATCGGCCCAGCCACCGGGCAGGCGAAGTTCGAGTTCGCCTTCGAGGTTCGACCCGCCTTCACCCACGCTTTCATCGAAGCGAATCCTGCCAGAAACGTGAAACGGGCCAGACGCTGTCTGACCGTCGATCGCCGTGATGTTCAGCTCCGGCAGGAAACCCAGGAGCGTGGCCAGACTCGCCTCAGGCGACGCCTCGTCCGTGTCGAGATCGCGAAGGGCCTCGAATCCGACCCGTACATCCGCGGCTTCGAGGGCATTCCAGTGCACCTGGTCGAAGCCAGCTTCGACCCAGAGCTCTTCGGGGCGACCTTCAGTCGTCCAGGCGATCCCTTCGACGGCGATCCTCGTAAGCTGTGCGGCAGGGGTAGGCCGTGCAGCCGCACCCTCCGGCGCTCCAGTTTCCGACGTGGGCCAGGTCAGTGCGAGCTTCTGGATGACATGCTCGCTACGGACCGAACGCATCGACTCACTCAGCGGAATACCGAGCTGGCCGGTCCACTCGCCCAGATCCAGGCTCATGTCGCTGCCGGCCAGTTGGAGCCCTCCGGCCTGGAGACTCACCTGCAACAGGTCGCTTTCCGGAGCGACCTCCAGTTTCGCGCGAAGCGCTTGAAGCTTGCCAACCCAGCGCGGCGTATCACCCGCCTCGACATCGCGAGGCCGCAGCTCGGCAGCCGGCATGGAGAGGCGGCCCTTCACGTGTCCATCGGCGGCGACCTGCACGTAGAACTTCGCCGCCGGCAGCTTTCCGAAGGCAGCCGCCACCTCGGACCAGGCCTCCTGATCGAGCGTCAGGGTCGAATGCACATAGGCCACGATGGGCGGGCCCACCGCGCCCGTACTGAACCATGTCCAGAGGCTGGTCGGGCCGTGATCGATATGATGCTCGAGCCGGAAGCCGATGCGCTGACGAACATTCTCCTGGCCGGCCCATGCGAGGGGCCGTTGGAAGAGTTCACCCGCAGCGCCGCGCAGCTCGAAGGTCGTCTCGGCGGTCGAGCCCAGAAGGCCGCGCTCGAAGGTGCTCCCGAGCACGCGCAGCTGGGGACGCTCTTCGAGGGCGGCGATCATCTCCTGATGGATGGCTTCGACGCGCAACCCGGCCCACACGGAAAGGCCCGAGGCCACCAATCCAAGCAGAAGGAGGACGCTTAGGGTCTTCTTCATCCGGTGTTCGCCATCGCGACATCCATCGTCCGCCCCCCCCGCAGGCTTGAGGCACTTTGGGGCCAAAAGCCACTGTCCGGCTTCAGCTATGGGAAGAAGCGGCAGATGTGGATTCGGCGGCGGTGACCGGGCTCACGCCCTCTCACAGCCGGATCACGGCTCGATCCGGACCGCCTGCCCCGCGTCGATGAACCAGAGTTCGAATTGCGGTGGCTCGTCGAGGCCGAACGCGGCCTGGACGGCTCGGACGTACACCCGGCCCTGGCTTGCGTACGCCTGGCTGCGCCTCTCCAACTCCCCAGCCTGCCCGACCGCGTCGGTCTTGAAATCCGCCACGACGATCTTGCCGTGCTCGTCCCGGTAGAGCAGATCGATCGCCCCGGCGACGAAACCAACCGGCTCGTCCTCCCCCTTCTCCGGGGCAAGCAGGAGCGGCACTTCTCGTCCCATCAAGCGCTCACCCAGGCCCCCCAGCCGTTCTGCCAGGGGAGAGCCGAGAAAGCGCTCCACCAGGGCATTGGCTCGGGCGAGCATGTCTGCATCCAGGTCCTGTTCCTCCAAGCAGGTCTCCAGCGCTGCACGCCAGGTATCCACCGGGGTGTCCAAGGTGAGCCGTTCGAGAGCGGCGTGGAATGCCGTACCGATTCGCATCGCCTCGCTGCGACTCGTCGCATCGCTGGGCGCACCACCAGGAGGCAGTCGTGCCTCATGCCTCGACGATGCCGTGCCGCCGAAGGGTCGGGCCTGATGCCGGGCCGCGAACTCCCGTGCCGCAACCAGGCGCTTCTCCTCGGCCAACACTTCCGACGGCTGGGATGGCCCGAGTGCGCTTGCGGCGGGGCCAGCCAGGGAAGGAGGAGGCCAACCAGCCGGCAGGCACCAACGAACGCCGTCATCGTCCAGGAAGCTGCCTCCGGCGAGCCGCGCTGCCTCCCCGTGATCGGCGAGAGCTTCGGGGCTGCCGCGACGCGATTCGAGGAGTTCGCTGAAACTCGCCTTGGCCAGTCGAGAGGGAGTCGGGCTCACTCCCGGGTCCGTTCCCGAACGCGGGGGACGGTGCCCGGCGATCACCAGCCTCTGCTTGGCGCGCGTCGCTGCGACGTAGAGGAGGCGAACACCCTCACAGGCTTCCCTCGCCGTTCTTTCCTCTCCGAGGGCGAGCATGCCCGGCGTCGCGAACCCGAAGAGCACGTACTCGCAACGCCCACCGCGTCGCTCCAGAGTGGTATCGCCCGGCGTTTCCGAGCGTACGCCCTTGTGCGTCTGGAGCACGTAGACGTGACGGAACCCCAGGCCCTTGGCCTTGTGCACGGTCATCACGTGCACCGCGTTCTCGTGAAAGGACCGCCTTCGCCCCTCGCGATGCTCGCGATCCGGACTGCCGGCCCGGCGCAGCTGCGAGAGTACGGCAGACGACGAACCGCCTGCGGCTTCGAGAGCCTCTGCCAGCTCCCGAAAGACCCGATCCAGGCTGCCCAGTCGGTGGGCTCCGAGGTGCCGCCCGGCTTCGGCCACCTCGAGCCCCCAGGGCCCGCGCAGGGCCTCGACGAAACGATCGACCGGCCCTTCTTCTGCCAGGGCCCGCAAGGGACCCAGTTCGTCGAGGAATGCCAACAAGCCTTCCTCCCAGCCCGCGACCCGCTCGAGCCCGGGAACACCCGCAGGCAATGCTGCCGCCAGCGAGCGGATTTCTTCGCCTAATGTCTCGAGATCCTCTCCTCCGCTGCCGTGCAGGCGGCCCGCGCGTTCCGGCAGCCCGAGCCGCCAGAGCGGAACCAACGCCGCATCGGGAACCCCGACCAGGGACGAACGCAGCGTCGCCACCAGGGCCAATGCGTCGTTCGGATCCAGCACGCAGCGTATCCAGGCCATCGCATCCACCACCTCGCGACGCCGACCATGCTGCTCCTCACGTTCGACCACGAAAGGGATACCGGCCTCGCGCAATGCCATCAGGTAGACATCGAAATCGCCCGAGGAGCGCATCAGCAACGCCACCTCGCCGGGCGAGACTCCGCTCTCGCGAAGCCTCTGCAGATCCGCCGCCACCGCCCGGGCCTCGAGTTCGGTGGAGAAACGTTTGGCCCTCTTCGGATCCGGAGAGCCCTCGTCGTCCAGCGGCCAGCTCAACCAATGTTCAACCGACGCACAGCCCTCGGGTAGCGGCTCGAAGACCCTTCCCTCCTGGGGCAGAAGGCGTTGGAAGGCGGGTTGGAGGCCGGGTGCCTGGTGCATGATCGGCGCGACCACGCGCTCGACCTCGTCCAACACGGCACCGGTCGAGCGGAAGTTCACGATCAGGGGAAGCACCTGCCCGCCGGCTGCGCGGGCCTTGCCGACGAAATCCTCATAGGCGCGCAGATCCGCGCCTCGCCAGGCGTAGATGGATTGCTTGGGGTCTCCCACGAGGAAGAGCCCCGGCCGCTCGGAGGCCTCGCCTCCCAATGCCAGCGCCTCCAGGATTTCGCATTGCAGCGCGTCCGTGTCCTGGAATTCGTCGACGAGGATCTGATCGATTTCGTGTCGCAACCTTCCCGCAACATCCGGCCGCGAGACGAGCAGGTCCCGTGCGCCACGGAGCAACCCACCGAACGAAACAACGCCGGACTCGCGCAACCGTTCCTCGGCTTCGGCAAGCAGGCGCAGGAGAACCCGGCGGCTGGAGGCCAACCGGATCGGATCGAAATCCAACACGTGCTTCAGGACGAGCTGCAGCCGCCGCGCAGCGTCGGCCAACGCAGGCGCATCGTCTGCCAGCGCGTCGCCTCCACCCCTGGTGAATTTGCCGCGCGCGAACTCGGCGAGTTTCGGACGGCGAGCCGCCCAGCACTCCGCGATTCCCCGGCGCCATTCGTCCCAGGCTTCCGCGTCTCGCGGAAGCGCTTCGTGAACCGCAGCGCGGGTCCCCATCACCGCTTCAACCGCTTCGACGACGGCTGAAGCGCGTTTCCCCAACCCCAGCAATCGCCCGGCCTCGAGCCCGAGAAATGCGTCGCTGGCTTCGCGAAGCTGGATCGCCAGATCGGCGAGGGCGTCGGGTTCGATCGGATCGACGGCCAGATCCTCGGCCAGGACACCCTCATTGAGCAGGCTGACCAGGGCCTGTTCGATGTCCCGCGGGCCGATCTCCGCATCGGCCAGAACGGCGAAATCCGGGTCGAACGGCTCGCCGAAGGCTTCCGGGAGATGCGCCTCCAACACTTCGCGCACGAGCTCGACCTGGCGCTGGCCATCCGCATCGATCTCGAAGCCGGGGCGCAGGCCCGCATCGACCGCGTGGGCAGCGAGCCAACGTCGACAGGTGGCGTGAATGGTGCGCACCGCCAATTGGTCGAGTGCGCCCACCAACGCCTCGGCTCGGGTATCCCGAAGCGGAGCATTGGGCAGCGCTTCGTCGTCGAAACCGACCGGGGTTTTTCCGGCACGCAACGAGAGCAATGCCTCGGCAACCCTTGACGCCATTTCCGCGGCAGCGGCCTCGGTAAAGGTAATCGCGACCACACCGCGCAACGCCTCTGCCGCAATCTGGTCATCCGTCGGAGCGGGAGCCCCGAGGAGGCCCCGCTCTTCGACCCGCAGCTTGGCTCGCTGCCAACCCGGGTCCAGGCACCAGGCCACGATTCGCGAGACCAGTACCGCCGTCTTCCCGGTTCCGGCACCGGCTTCGAGCACCAGGGGAGACCCGAACTCTCGCTGCGCGAGCGCTCGGGCTCGTCGATCGTCCGCTCGAGACGTCATCGCAGCTTGCCCCGGTACGCGTCCATGGACCGGCTCATGCCTTGCCAATCGCGAGGTTGAAGACTGCGCGAGCCGCGCGCTCGGCTTCCGATCCCCCGTCGCTCGCAATCCAGGAAGCGAATCGACGCCTGGCCCCGCTATCACGCCGCGTGCAGGCTTGGCTCAGCTCGCAATACGCGCATTGCCCAGCTTCGTCGGTGAGCTTGGCATCCAACAGCCTGGGCGGAAGCGCGCCAGAGCCGAGGGCGCCGAGCAGGACCTCGACGGCTTCATCGAACGCCGCACGCGCCTCCGAATTCCCGGATTCGAGGTTCACCTGAGCGTGTTCGTCCTCTGCCTCCGGCTGGCCGAATACCAGACGTCCCTCGGTCGCGAGGTTGTCCGCCTCGAACGCTGCGTAGGCAGCGATCTGCAGGCGGCGGCCCTCACGAATCCCAGTGATCAGATGTCGCTGCCGCGTCGAAGCCCCCTTCGCATCGGTGAAGGGCTTGCCCGTCTTGTAGTCGACCAACACGAGCGACCGCTCTTCTCGATCGACGCGGTCAGCGCGAAATCCCAGTTCGACCGAGACGCCGCCGGGCCCGGTGACTGAAAGCGATGCCTCCAGTTCGGCACCGATGACAGCCGGCAGCACACCGCCCTGGGTCTCGAGTTCAGCGATCCGTTCGAGGATCGGCCTGGCCCGGCGCGCCAGAAAATGGGCGAAGGCGGGCAGCACGATGCCCTCGTCCAAAGCCGCTTCGCGAGCTGCGTTCTTCAACAAGGCGTCGAGCTCTGCAGGGGCCGGCCAGGCGACGGATCGTGGCTCAGCGGCCAGCTGACCTGCCAGCGACACTCGCGTCGGCACACCGGAAAGAGCGACGACGGCTTCCAGCACATTGTGAACGACGTTTCCGAGCAGCGCCGGGCTCGTATCGGGAAGCGCGGCGATCGCATCAGGCACCGCTTCCAGGCCCAGGCTGCGTTCCAGGAAATGTTGCCAGGGACAGCGCGCAAGACCCTCGAGGCGTGTGACGTACAGCCCCTGGAGGCGTGTGGCATCCGCTCCAACAAAACCTGAGTACGGACCGGGCCGTTGCCAGCGCTCGCCTCGCGCCTCGAGTTCGTCCAGTACCGCCATGCGCGCAGCACCCCGCGCCGGATCGAGCGCGCACATGAGCGCTCCTTGTGCCCCGATTCCGCCGCGGAGTGCTGCCCATTGCAGATGCTCCTGGAGGGGTCGGATGCTGAGTTCCGCCTCGATGGGTGCCAACGCATCCAGTACGGGCAGCGTCGGGTGCGCGATCAGGATGCGCTCGACCAACGGCGACCGTGCCCGCTCCTTGCCATCCTCACTGACCGCCTGCCAGGAGAGAACGACCTCCGGTGCCGCCGAGCACAACCAGGCGAACAGATGCCGCTCCTCATCGAAGCCGCGGCTCTTCACCGGGATGGATGGCAAGAGAGGAAGGAGGGCCCGACGGAGCGAATCCGGCAGGAGCGGGTCTTCTCCGACGGGACGCGGGAACACATCGCGATTCAGGCCGACCAGGAAGAGCAGATCGAAGCTCCGCCCCCGGGCTTCCATGGCGGTCAACACCTGCACGCCGGCGCCGGCACCGCCCAACTCTGCCTTGCCGGCGCCTTCGAGCATTCGGCCGAGCAGAAGCGCAACCTCGGGCCCGTCGAAGTTCCATCCGGGGAGAACCCGTGCCACCAGATCCCGGGTGGCGGCCACAACCGTCTTCGCACCGGACGTCGTCTCTCCCCAGCCAAGTGGACCTGCGAGCAGTTCCTGGATCCGGCCGAGCTGTGCCTCCAAGCTGCGCGGCTCGAATGCCAACTCGAGCCAGCGCAGCGTGGCGCCGGCGGCTTCCACCGCCCAGGCCAGCGCTTCCCGGGAGACCGTCCGCCGTCTCAATCGCCTGGAGCCTGGCGGCGCCGAGGCCTCAGGGTTGAGCGGGGGAAGCCATCCTTCATCGTCGGCGATCCCGCGCACCGAAGGCAATCGAAGAACCTTGCGCTCGCCGAGTCGCTCATCGAGATCGAGAGCGGCGAGATCGCGTAGCCGCCCGATGCCGAGACCATGGAGGCCCAACCGAAGATCGCCGAGTTCGGCCCCGCGGAAACGATCCGTCGCATCGAGCCAGAGATCGACGACACACCCGTCACCCGTGGAGAGCAGGCCCAACAAGGCCCGCACACGGCGGCTCTCGTGGGTGGCGAAACCCAGGCCACCGGAGAAGGGAATGCCCAACGCGCGAAACTCGCGGGAGATCGCCAAGCGGTACCCGTCGAGATCCCGCGCGACGAATCCGATGCGCTCGGGAATCGCACCGGCCTCGAGCAGCCCTCGGATGCGCGCAGCAGCTGCTCGCACTTCTGCGCTGGCGCCCTGGGCGCGCTGGAGGCTCAGGATCGTTGATTCCGAGGCCGGGCCTTCTTCGACGAAAGAAGGCTCGCCAAGGCGTTCTCGCAGCCGCTCCGTGAAACGATGCCCAGGCCCCGGCCTGGCCGGGGGGGAGGGATCGACGAATTGTGCGGGATCCCCTGGCATGGGAAGCCAGAGCTGCGCCCCGAGAACCCGCACCAACGCCACGATCAACTCGCTGGCGACGCCGGTCGCGTCTGCGACTCCATGGATGAAGACTGCACTCGAGGGCAATGCCGCCGGCCCTTCGGATTCGAGCCTCTCGGTTGCCTGGAGGAAGACCGCCGATCGCGGCCTCAGCCCGCCGTTTTCGCAGGCCACGAGCACCCGCCGTGCAACCCGCACGACGGCCTCGGCCCGTGCGCGCACGCGGCCGGTCGAGACCTCTGCCAACCGCTCCCCAATACCTTCCTCATGAGGCCGAAGAAAAGCCGCATCGAGCAAGTCCCGCACGACCCCGACCAACGCGCCATCACCCTCGGACGGCTCACGCAGCTCGCGCAGCAGTTCTGGCTCTTCAGCCGCAGCGCGTTGCACCAGCACCGGAAACAGCAGATCGCCATCCGCCACGGGGGCCTCGCCCCGGCCCGAGTTCGCCAACTGCTGGGCGACCGAGGCGAGCGTCTGGACCACCACTCCGAGGAGTGCCGGCCGCTCCTGGGCGAGCCGGGCAGAAAAATGCTGGCGAAGACTGGCCGAGGGCACGATCACCCGTATGTGCCGCAGCAAACCACCGGGCGTACGAACGGCGGCGTCGGCTCGGCTCACGACCTCGACCACGAGCCGATCTTCGGCCGCGCGTGCGCTAGGCGCCGCAACGACCTCCCCGGCCGATACGATGTGCGCGGCCGGTGTCCGCGGTACCGCCTCCGCCTCGAACGAGTCGCCCAACCCTACCCCCGTGATGTCCACAGGCTACTGCGTAACCGTGACCGATCCGGTCACGGGCCGTCTGCGCCCCTAAGCGCCCACCTGGATTTCGATGACGGCCCGGTCGGCGTAGCGTCCCGAGAGTCGCGAGGCGAGGAGAGCCAGCCGCATCTGCAATCCGTACTTCCGAATGATCGCCTCGAGCCCCAGGTCGCGCTCGTTCGGAGTCTCGAGCATGCGGGCCTTGGCTTCGGTCCAGTCTCCAGTGACACGCCCGGAAGCGGTGCACGGCGCGAGGCGTACCCGCGCACCATTCCGGATGCGCTTCACCTTGCCCGATGTCCGGTTGGTATAGACGTAGAGGACCTCCCCCGTCGTGCTCTGCGCAATCCACACGGCTGTCCGAACCTCGACTCCGGATTTCCGAAAGGTGCCGAGGCTCACGTAGCGTTCGTCGCCTAGTTCTGTCATGGCATCTCCTTGGCCCGCAGTCTTCGGTGCCCGGCGGTCGAGGCCTTTCTTACAAGGCGGCGAGAATGGCCTCGACGCTTGAAACGTCGAACCTCATCGGGGTCTCGATGCCCAGATGCGTGACCACACCATCTTCGGCCACCAACGCGTAACGCTGGGAGCGGGTCCCCATGCCAAAGCTACTGGCATCGAAGTCCAGGCCCACAGCGCGGGTGAACTCTGCCGAGCCGTCCGCGACCAGCGTAACGGCGTCGCTCGCACCCCGGTCTCGAGCCCAGGCCTCCATCACGAAGACATCGTTCACCGACAAGCACAGGATGCGGTCGACACCCTTGGCCCGCAGGGCCCCGGCGTTGCGAATGTAGCCAGGCAGGTGCTGGGAAGAGCAGACCAGGGTGAAGGCTCCTGGCACACCGAACAATACGACCTTCTTGCCGGAAAAGAGTTCCTCCGTCGTGGCATCGGCCGGGCCGGCGGACGTCACGATCTTGAGCTTCAGCGAGGGAAGCTGGTCGCCCACCTGGATGGCCACGGCGATCCTCCTTGTTCCGGAAGGCGGGATGTTCGCACAGGTCTCTCGGCTAGTCTGGCCCCATGGCCCAGCCGCGCATCGGTATCCCGCTCTGTCTCGACGCAGCGGATCAAATCCGGCCCGGCCGTCGCTACCACTACATCGACGAAGCCTACGCCGTGGCCGTGGCCGAGGCGGAAGGCACGCCATGCTACCTACCGCTGCCGGCCTCGCCGGAAGCCGCACTGGAGGGGATCGACGGCCTTTTGCTCCCGGGCGGCGACGATTTCCCGCCGGCCCAGCCCTACCCGGCCGAGATTCGATTCAGCCTGGTCGAACCCGAGCAAAGAGCCTTCGACTCCGCACTCCTGGCAGCAGCGTTGGAGCGCGGCCTGCCGGTACTCGGCATCTGCTACGGCATGCAGCTGATGGCGCTTGGAGCGGGTGGCAGACTGCATCATCACATTCCGGTCGACCGGCCAGACGCAGGAGCCCACCGGCTCGACGAGCGGGACGGCCGCCACGGCATCACGCTTCAGGCCGGCACCCAGCTCGCACGGTGGCTCGGCGACGCACCGGCCGAAGTCAACAGCCTGCACCATCAGGCCGTAGCCGAGCCCGGTGAGGGCTACCGGGTCGCGGCTCATGCGCCGGATGGGATCATCGAAGCGATCGAGGCAGAAGGCCCGCTGCTCCGGCTCGGGGTGCAGTGGCATCCGGAGAAGCTCAGGGGGACGAATCGGTCCCGACTCTTCCGTGGTTTCGTCGACGCTTGCCGAGAAGACTGACGCCCGGGCCTGGGGACAACGGGTCGAGGAGCCAACGCCAATCCCAGAGACCGACACGTACCCGATGCCAGGTGGCCGCTCCCGGCACGGAAGCCGCCAGCGCTTCTCGGATGGCGAGCCCGCGGGCGTGGGCCCGCGTGTCCGCGGGCGGATGGGCGTGCGCGCGGGTAACGGCGTCCGCCTCCACCCATTCGCGTACCCGACCACGGCCGCGCAACCGCCGGTGCCCGCCGCGCGGCCCGAGGTCATGGTAGCGGAGGTCCGTGCGCAGCATTCGAAAGACCAGCTGCCGCAGCCTCTCCTCTTCACCGTCGCAAGCGCCGGCGGCGAGCAGATGCCTTCCCTGAGTGGCGAGGCGCTTCCAATCCTCGACGGAGGCGCAGTCGCGTCGCAGCAGGCTGCGCTTGGCAATCCAATCGACCCGATCCGCCAGGGCGTCAGGGTCGCGCTCCCATTGATCGAGCGTTTCCTTCCAGAGGGCGAGCACGTCACGTTTCCAGTCTTCGGTGATCCCCGGCACGCGCTCACGAACGTGCTGCAACACTTGTCGTTGGATCTCGAGCGCGTTCGCCTTCGTTCCATCGCGAAGCCGAAGCATCGCGTCTGCATCGCGGCTCAGAGCGCGCAAGCCGGCCACGGGATCGACCAGCTCGGGCCAGGGCGCCTCGGGAAGGGATTCGATGGCTTCGAGCACGAGCGCCGTGGTTCCGATCCGGAGAAGACTCGCCTGATCGCATTGCGTGGCGTCGGCCAACATGAGGTGCAACCTCCGATAGCGACCAAAGGCACTCCACGGGCGAAAGAACAGATCGCGCAGCTCGACCAGCGGGCGGTGCTCACCATGGGTGAAGATGTGGGCCGGCACGCGCATGAACTCCGCACGCTGACTGCAATGCAAGGGATTCTGGCCATCGAAGACGAGGCGCCCGGCGCCGCAATAGAGCGTGCGTGTCACCAGGTGAGCCATGGCTCCCCGAATGGTGGGCCGGAAGAAGAACCGGCGCGCGAACGCAGCGTGCAGGTGCATGAAGGGTCGGATCGGCCAATCGATCCAGGCGAGATGCCGCGCAAGAAGCCCGGGATCGGCCTGAAGACGGGCCGCCATTCGAATCGGTACGGATGACAGACGGTAGGCCGCGCGCCGCCAGGCTTGCGCCACATCGGGCCAGACGCCCCGCATGGCACGTGCGGCCAGACGGATGCCGCTCGCCAGAAGAGGCAGCAGGAGCAGTAGCAGCGGAGCCGACAACATCATCAGACTCACGCCCACGAGCCAGAGCAACGAGGGCAGAGTCGCCAACCAAAGCAACAGCCAGAGCGGGGCCAATGCCAGCCGGTTCAGGGCGGGCAGGGGATCGTCGATCCAATAGCTCTCATGGGAGCCGAACGTATGGCCGTGGGCGTCGACGTTGCTCTTGAAGATCCGCACCTCGCCGCGCCAACCCCGCTCCCGAAGATCACGATTCACATCGATCCGAAGCGCCTCGACCAGTTCGTCCTTGGCTCGCTCGTGGGCCAACAAGCTGAAGGGATCCCGGCACTCCGGACTCGCAATCTCGAGGAGTCCGTGTTCGAAGGCGTGAGGCGTGGCTTCGTAGTGGAAGGACATGCCATTGGCCAGGAAGCGTCCGGGCTTGGCCCGCAGCAGCGAGAGCGTCCGCGGCACACTGGGAACCCGCAAGGCCAACTGCCCCTCGAAGAGCGGATACAAGGACAGGTTCGTCGGACGCCCTTCCTCGCCGCGGGCCGGGAAATAGACGACCGCGTACTCCGTCTCGATTCCGAAGACCCGTTCACGCATGGACGGATCAGATTAGCGAGAAAGCCATTCGGTTTGCTTCGCAGCAGGCCCACAAAGCCCGCTTCGATCCGGCCGGGATTCCTGACACCGCCCGGCCGACCCACCCTTCGGGTACCCGCTGCGCTCGCTATTCCTCGGAGAAATCGAAAGCGTCGGAATCGAATAACTCGGCTTCGTCGCCGGATTCGCCAGCGTGGCTTCCGGGCGCTCCGAGATCGACATCCAGGTCGGCCTCGGCCCAGGCCTCATCGTCCTTGCTGAGATCGACCGCATCGGTCTCGAAGAGATCCAGATCCTCTTCGTCGACCTGCTTGGGCGGAGCCGGGGGATCGACGGGAGAGGATGCTTCGGCGGTTGCGGGCGGCACCGCAGCTCCGGCGACAGGGCGCTGAGCCAACGCGACCTTCCCGATCGTCGTCGGACCGGAATCCGGCGAGGCCCCCGCGCTAGCTTGTTGCAGCGCGCGGGCGGCCAGCTTCGGATCGATGCGACGGACGGCTCCGGCGATGCGGGCAGCGACCACGGCGTCGCTTCGCGGGAGAAGCTCTGCCAGCATGCTACAGGCCGCCGCCTGTTGACCCGTCGCAGCCAGCCAGCCGGCGAGACGCAACGTCACATCCGCATCGCCACCCACGACAGCCGGTCCCGTCTTCACCACCTCAGCCCACTCGCGGAGTGCGGAAGACCGATCGACCTTTGCAACCGCGGTCCAGAGGCGGCCCAGAGAGGCGGCAGCGGGAGCTTTGGGTGCCAGGCTGTTCGGAAGTGCATCGGCCGGGGGCTCTGACACCTCTGCTTTCTTGGCGACCCGTCTTTCCGTGCGTGCTTGCATCCAGGCATCGACACCGCAGAGCCGCATCAGAGCAGCGAACAACACGCCGAAGCCAAAGCCCCCGACGTGCGCCCAGTAGGCCACTCCGTCACTCGCCCCTGCGACGTCCATCAGGCGTGCGGTCGCCAGCTCGCCGGCAAACCAGAGCGGCAGCAGCAACCAGGCCGGTGCTGCGAACGTCCCCCAGAAGAAGCCCAGCCAATAGGCGAATTTGATGCGGACCGTCGCGAACAAGACGAGGAATGCGCCCATGGCGCCTGCGATCGCACCCGACGCCCCCACCAACGGGCTCGTCATCTCCGGGCTCTGGAAGGCGAAGACCAGCCCAGCCGTCGCCCCGGCACCGAGATAGAACATCAGGAACACGGAGCGACCCCAGCGATCCTCGATGAACGGCCCGGTCAGGAAGAGAAAGAGCAGATTCCCGAGCAGGTGGGCCCAGCCTGCGTGCAGGAACATATGTCCCAGCACGCCCTGCCATCGGATCGCCGTCGGCACCAGTCCGAAGCGATACCAGACGTGGCGCTCGAGGGCGGCCTCCGCGTGCGCAGTGAGCACATCGAGATCGCGCTGCTCCGCCTCGACCGCAGAGACCGGGATCGGAACGCGGCCCGCCTTGAGGTCGGCACGGAACTCCATCCGTGCATCGGCGCCGTCATCGCCGAAATGGGAGGCCAGCAGCTCACCCGGCTCCAGGTAGGGATGGCTCTGCCAGAAATCATGGGCCTCGCCGAGTGTCCGATCGAACTGCTGGACAGCCGGGTCGCTCTGGCTACCGACCAGGACCACCACGCAAATCGCGATCAGGGTGAGCGTGATCCAGGGACGACGGCGCAACTCCGTCGATTCGTGACTCCAGGGCAGTAGCATGCGGCACGTGAATCGGCGATTCGGGGGCCGATCTGAAGGCGCATCGAATATGTGGGCAAACTACCCCTGAAATGGGCTCGCCCGATCGGAGGGCTAGGGCTTTCGGACCCAGCCGTCGTCGGCTGCCTGCACGTAGTGGCCGGACTTGGCCTCGCGCATCAGGCGCTCAGCCGTCAGGGCGGCGACCTCTTCAACGGTCGCGCCGGTCTTCTTGGCCACCTTCTTGTATTGCGCACGTCGGCCGGCGTTGATCCGCTTCACCAGGGCCTTCTGCTCGTCGGTCGGGTTCTTCACGACCAGCCCGATGTAGCCATTGCGCCGCTCCCCCACGACGCCGGTATCCCGCGCGGCATCCAGCTCACTGGCGGCCCAGGCGGCCGTCGAAAGCAAGAGCGCGGAGCCTGCCAAAGCGAGCATCCAGCCAAGAGTTCGTCGTCGGTTGATCGAAAAGTTCAGCATCAGAAGAGATCCTCTTCTTCTTCGAAGACCTGGTCGAGTTCCTTGTCCACTTTGACGCGAACTTCGTGCTCGATCTTCACATTCAAGTTGATCACGATGGGCTCCTCGGGAGCCTTTACCTGCACCGTCGGAGCGCAGCCCAGGCCCCCCCAGACGAGCAGCGCCAGCAGCGCAGGTATGTACGGCCGGGTCATGGCGAATCCTCCTGGGCGGCCCGAAACGAATCGAGCCGCTCCTGGATCTTGTCTGGCAAACGATAGGCGGTAAGTCCCGTCCGGACGAGATCGGCCAGACGTGCTTCCAGGTTCAGATTGAATT
This sequence comes from bacterium, assembly GCA_024228115.1. Lineage (NCBI taxonomy): Bacteria > bacterium. Next base: position 17,526 of record JAAETT010000077.1, on the reverse strand, counting down.
CGACGGCTCGACCCCCCTCGAAATTCGGATTGCTGCCTTTCAAATGGACGCCCAGATCGAGTTCGCCGCGTGTGTCTCCGTCGAGATCCATCGAAAGCTCCTCGAAACGAAAATCTTCGAGAACGTCGAGAACCAGTTCCAGCTGGCTGCCCTTGCGAGCGGCCGCTCCCATCACGGCGCCTGGCGCCAGGCGGACCCGCCCTGGGCCGGTGGCTGCGAGGCGCCCGCCTTCGATGCGAATCTGGTCGCCCTCCTGGAAGATCGGCAGGGTTCCCGCGAGCTTCCCGCTGCCTGTGAGCCCCTCCAGTTGCGCCTGTTCGAGGAGAAGTTCGAGTTCGAGCCCTTCCGCTTGTAGGGTGACTTCGTTCGCCTCCGCGTCGGGTTGGAGGGCACCCGCCGCCCGAAGCGTGCCCCCGGCCCATTGCCAGATCGCGCTTTGGACGTCGATCGCTCCATCGGGAAAGAGCTGGAATTCGATCAGGCCCTCCAGAAGCGGCAAGCCCACGTCCATCCTTCGAATCGCCAGGAGTTGGCCTGGCGGCGTGGAGAGCGGCTCCGGGCCGTCCACCTGCAGGGTGCCGTGGATCCCTTCGATGCGGCCCCAGGGCGTCCGCAGATCGATGCCCGCCAGGGCCAGATTCGCCCGCGCCCTGATGCCCTCGCTCCCGAGGTCGAACGCGATGTCGGCGGCGGCCGGGCCGCGGATGCCCAGAACCGTGTCCCGGACCCCCGGTGCGAGGGAGAGCCAGGTCGAATCGATCGTCGTCTCTGGAATCCGCAGCGCGCCCTGCCCTTGCCAACCGGCGTCTCCATGAACCGCCGTGGCTTCCAGATGGCCGGCGATGAGCGAATCCTTGCGACGGGCGACCACCCCGAGCGCTGCTTCGATGCGACCCCGCTCAGCGAGAAACAGCTCGCCATCTACATCCAGACCCAGGGGCCCGAGATCACCGGTCACCGCGATGCTGGCGTCCTCGAGGCTGAGACGCTCGACGGGGAGCAAGGGAGGGCCGGATGCTGCCTCGTCTTCGGGCGCGGCGAGCCAAGGTTCGAGGGAGCCCACGGAGATCGTTTCGGCTTCCAGCCGAACGCGCAGTTCGGCCTCGCGAACCGTCACGTCCGCAATTCGCCCCGCACGCAGCTCTGCCCACGGCGCCTCGAGCACGATCTCATCCGCCCGAAAGATGGGCTCTGTGCCGAGGGCCACGTCACGAATGCGCAGCCCGTCCAGCTCGACCGCGGCGAGCGTGGCGGCGGCCCCGGGAATCTCTGCCCTGCGCAGGGCTTCATCCAGCGCCCGCTGGGCCCAAACCACGCGCTCCCGCCAAGCCATGAAAAGCGCCAGGGAAGCGAGCGCGATCAGCACGAAGAGCGCGTAGATCAGGCGACGCATCGCTAGAACCATAGAGAACGCCCGAGCCGGGGAGGGGCCTCCGTCGACTCGGGCGTTTCGGGGGGTGTCACCCGCCCCAAGAGAAGTGGAAATCGCGAGCTAGGTGAGTGCGGCGTCCCCGCGTTCGCCGGTTCGAATGCGAATGGCATCCTCCAGCGGCTCGATGAAGATCTTCCCGTCGCCAATACGTCCGGTCTGGGCCGCTTCCATCAGGGCCTTCGCGGCCTTCTCCACCAGATCGTCCGCGAGCGCCACCTCCAGGCGGACCTTCGGCAGGAAATCGACCACATATTCGGCGCCGCGGTAGAGCTCGGTATGCCCCTTTTGCCGGCCGAAACCCTTCACTTCGCTCACAGTGAGCCCCGTGATTCCCAGTTCCCGCAGCGCGGTCGTCGCATCGTCCAGTTTGAACGGCTTCAAGATCGCAACGATCTTCTTCATCTCGATACCTCCTAGAGCTCGGTGACCAGCTCTGCAGCGGGTCGAGTAAGAGTGGGCCGGGTGACGGCATCATCCGCGATACCGGATTTCGTTCCGCCGAAGTCGTATGCGTGGCCACCATGCTCGGCGAGATCGAGCCCTTCGAGTTCCTCGCTCTCGTCCACACGCAGGCCCATCGTCGCCTTGATCGCCCCGAAGAGGAGCAGGGCCGAAGCCACTGTGAAGACTCCGTAGGCTGCGACGCCCAGCGCCTGTGCGCCTAACGTATGCTCGGGATTCGTCGAGAAGATTCCGACGGCGAGTGTGCCCCAGATGCCGCACACCAGGTGAACCGAAATGGCGCCCACCGGATCGTCGATCCGAATCCGATCGAACATCACGACAGAACCGACGACGATCATGCCCGCCACGGCGCCGATCATCACCGCTCCGAGAATGCTCACAGTATCCGCGCCCGCCGTGATTCCCACGAGGCCGGCAAGCACGCCGTTCAGGGTCATCGAGAGATCCGGCTTGGTGGCGAGGATCCATGAAGTGACCATGGCTGTGAGCGCACCGGCGGCCGCGGCCAGACACGTCGTCACCAGAGTGAAGGAAGTCAACGCCGGATCGGCCGAGAGGACGGAGCCGCCGTTGAAACCGAACCAACCGAGCCAGAGCAGGAAGACGCCGACCGTCGCCAGAGGCAGGTTGCTGCCGGGGATCGGATTCATGCGCTTTCCCGAATACTTGCCGAGCCTGGGCCCGAGCATCCAGGCGCCGACCAGCGCACCCCAGCCGCCCAGCGAGTGGACCAGCGTCGAGCCCGCGAAATCGTAGAAGCCCGCGCCATCGAGCCAGCCGCCACCCCACTTCCAGGAGCCCGCGATCGGGTAGACGATCGCGACGAAGAAGGTCGCGAACACCATGAACGACGAGAGCTTGATGCGCTCGGCGACGGCACCGGAGACGATCGTCGCGGCGGTTGCGGCGAACATGGCCTGGAACAGGAAATCGGTCCAGTAGGTGTAGCCGCCACTAGCGTAGGCGGCTGTCAGCCCGGCCGCATCGGTACCGATACCCAGGCCCGCCCATCCGAGAATCCCGTTGAAATCGCCGGGATACATCAAGCTGAAGCCGATCAATGCGTAGGTGAGAATGCCGACGGACACGATGAACGTGTTCTTGAACAGGATGTTCGTCGAGTTCTTCGCGCGCGTGAGCCCGGACTCGAGGGTTGCGAAGCCCAGGTGCATGATGAACACCAGCCCCGCGCATAGCATCATCCAGACATTGTTGGCGGTGAACAACCCCGGCGACACCGTATCTTCAGCCAGTGCCACCGCAGGCACGAGCCCTACGAACGCAACGATTCCAAACAAACGAACCACGTCGAATCCTCCCAGGGCAATTCGTGCCCTCGGCGTGGCATAGAGCAACTGGCGTGCCAACCGGATCGCCGCCGTACCTGAGGCAGATGGCCCCAATGGGCCGGGGTCGACACATGCCCTCGCGGGAGGTTGCCTGGGATCGGGTCGGTGCCTGCCTGTTTCCGAGGCAATGATGCCTGGGGCGGGGACGTTCTTTCCGCTGTTTCCGTTGCTCGGCCCGAAAGCGGGCAACGATGCCTACTCCTGGAACCAGCTGACGGCCTTCCCATCGAGCGTCGCAGGACGTGCTCGATGCCGCGCCCAATTGCGCAGCTCCTTGATCCGTTCTTCATAGGTCTCGTACAGGGGAACGGTGTCCTGGATCGCCTCCCCGAGATCGGTGTCCTGGAGCTCGCGTCCCTCCGCGAAGGCGGTATAGAGGGCAGCCGCCACGACCTGCTCGAGTTCGGCACCGGAAAGGTGCAGAGCGCGGCCTGCGAGCTCCCCCAACGGGTATTGCTTCGGATCCCGACCGCGCTTGGCGAGATGAATGGCCAGGATCTCCGCGCGCTCGTCTTCCGTAGGGAGATCCACGAAGAAGAGATCGTCGAAGCGACCTCGGCGCAACAGCTCGGGCGGAAGCGCAGCGACATCGTTGGCCGTTGCCACCACGAAAACCGGTGCCTGTTTTTCGGCGAGCCAGGTCAAGAAGGTGCCGAACACGCGGGACGCCCCCGGGTCGCGATCACTGACGGCAAAGCCCTTCTCGATTTCATCGATCCAGATGACGACGGGCGCCAGGGATTCAGCCACCGCCGTGGCTTCGCGAATGGTGAGCTCGGGGCTTCGGGCAGGATCGGAGAAGGCAGCCGCGAGGTCGAGGCGTAACAACGGGAAGCGCCATTCGGCCGCAACGGATTTGGCACAAAGCGACTTCCCGCAACCCTGGACTCCCAGCAGCAACAAGCCTCGCGGGGAGGGCAGGCCGAAATCTCGGGCCTCCTGGCCGAAGGCGCGGCGGCGCTCGCGTAGCCAGCTCTTGAGCTCGCCGAGCCCTCCGACACTCGCCAGATCCGCGGGTCCATCGTGGAAGGTCAACGCGGGGATGCGATGAAGCGCCTTGCGTTTCTCTCCTGCCAATGCCGCGACCGCGTCCTGCGAAAGCGAGCCCGTTGCCAACCAGGCCTTTCGGAAAGCCCGCACGGCTTCGCCTGAGGTCAGGCCGAGAGCGGCCCGCACGCAATCGTCGAGCAGAGACGAATCCGCCTCTGCATTCGGGACGTTGGCCACCACGCGCTCGAACATCTTGCGCAGTTCGTCCGCCCCGGGCAGTGGAAGCGACAGCCGGGCCGCTTCCCGCTCGAGTTCGACCGGCAGATCAAGGAGGGGCGCGAGGAGCACGACGATTTGCCGCCGCTCGGCCAGGCGCGGGAGGACATCGCGAAGACGTCGGACGCCGACCGGATCGCCCAGGACGGCATGGGCATCGACGATCACGAAGATCGCGGGTGCCTCACGAGCTTCGAATGCCCGAATGGCGGCATCGAGGCTCCCGGCGCCACTGCCATCTCCACCGAAGCCCGTCGCCAGAGACCATGTATGAAGCTCCCGCTCGGCCCGTCGCGCGCAGCGCTCGAGCACGCGCAGGGCGCGCTCTTCCTCCAGGGCCTCGAGAGCGATCAATCGAAAACCGGCTCGTAGCTGGAGGCTCAGCTCCTGCTCGATGGGCGAGATCATTCGGAATCCGCCGTCAACCGCACGACCTCTTCGAAGGGCGTGTCGCCGGCTGCGAGCTTCTGGATCGCCGCCTCCCGCAGGCTCTGCATGCCTTCCACCCGGGCGGCGCGGGTGATCTCATTGGCGTCTGCGCCCTCATTGATCAAGCCGCGCACACGACGACCCACATCGAGCATCTCGAAGACACCACTTCGTCCGTACAGGCCGGTCTGACGGCAGTCTACGCAGCCCTCGCCCCATTGCACTCGCAGCTGTTCTCTTCGCTCCAACGGGACCTTCAAGCCGAGCGCGTCTACCTGGTTCGAAGAGAGGAAACCCTCGACACCGCAATGCGGACAGATGGAACGCACGAGGCGCTGGGCCACCACGCCTCTCAACACACTCGAGAGGAGGAATCGCTCGACGCCGAGCTCGACCAGGCGGGTAACCGCGCCCGCCGCGTCGCGGGTATGAACGGTAGAGAACACGAGGTGACCGGTGAGCGCTGCCTGCACGGCCATGTTCGCGGTCTCCGTATCGCGGATCTCACCGACCATGATGATGTCAGGATCCTGCCGGAGGATCGATCGCAGGGCATTGGCGAACGTAACGTCTGCCTGACGTTGCACCTGCACCTGGCAGAAACGTGGATCCACCATCTCGATCGGATCCTCGACCGTCGTGATGTTGATCTCGGGCCCGGCGAGATAGCGCAGCGTCGAATAGAGCGTCGTCGTCTTTCCGGAACCCGTCGGGCCGGTGACCAGAATCAGCCCGCTCGGCGACGTGATCCAACGCTCGTAGCTCTCGCGATCGTCCCGGCCAAAACCCAACTGCTGGAGATCCGTCATCAGCACGTCTGGATCGAAGACGCGAATGACGACCTTCTCACCGAAGGCCGAGAGCAGGCTCGAAACGCGCAGCTCCACCTCGCGCTCGGCTCGGAAGGTCTTGATCCGACCATCCTGGGGGCGCCGCCGCTCGGCGATGTCCATATACGCCAGCACCTTGATGCGGGAAACGACCGCACAGTGGACGTTCATCGGCAAGCGTTCGATCTCATGCAGGATGCCATCGATGCGAAAGCGAATGACGGCGTCGAATTCTCTCGGTTCGAGATGGATATCCGAAGCGCGCTGCTCGAACGCGTAGTTCAGGAGATAATCGACCGCCGTAACCACATGCTCGTCGCCGGCGGCCGCCAGCTCTTCGTTCGAGCGAAGCTCCAGGAAGGGAGCGAGGCCCGCGCCGAAGCCACCTTCTCCCAGGCTCTCTTCCGCGCCGGAAACACTGGCCTGGAAGCCGTACACCCGGTCGATGATTCCGAGGATGTCGCGCTTCGAGCAGACGACCAGCTCGAGCGGCACACGGAGCTGCTGGGCCAGATCTTCGCGGAGCACACTGTCGTGGGGATCCGTGATGGCCAGGCGCAAGCCGCCCTCCGCTGTCTCCGCCAGCGGGATGACCGCGTGGCGCCGTGCGAAGGGACGCGAGAAGGTCTTCGTGACGAGCTTGGCATCGACTTCGAGCGGCGAGATCTTCACGGAGCCGAGGCCCGCCTGCTCTGCGATGAACTCGGCAACCGTATCCTCGGAATGGCGCTTGCCGGGATCCTTGCGATCGGGAATACGAGCCGCAGTCAGGATTTCGGCCGGAGCCACGTCGTAGCGCAATGCCGCCTGGGAGCGCACGGAGCCGAAGCGTTCCTTCAACACCTGGCTGTGCAACGTGCGCTCCCGCGCCGCTACGTCCTGCGCCTGTTCGGCGGTGATGCGATCGGCGGACTGGAGCTGTTCGAGGAGCTCCTCCAGGCTGATCGGGGCACGCGGTTCGGTCGCGGACGTAGGGCTCGGCATGGGCAGCTCTATCGGCCAGCCTGGGGCCGGGATTGAGCATTGGCTGGCGGGGAGTTGTCGCCCTACCCTGCGCTTCCATGGACCGTTCGCTTCACTTCGGCGTCACTCTTCCCCAGATCAAGCGCAGCTGGGAAGAAGCCCGAGCCGCTGCCGAGAGCTTCGACGAACTCGGCTTTGATTCCGTCTGGGTCTGCGATCACCTCTACGGCGTCCCCATGCCCCAGCTTCCGATCCTCGAAGCCTGGAGCCTGCTGGCCGCTGTTGCCGCGGTCACGCGGAAGGTGAAACTCGGCAGCCTGGTCACACCACCGTTCTTCAGGAACCCGGCCGTGTTGGCCAAGCAGATTGCGACCATCGATCAGATCGCCGGGGGAGGTCGGATCATCGCCGGGCTGGGTGGCGGCTGGTTCGAGGCGGAGTTCGAAGGCTACGGCGCCAGGTTCCCGAAGACCGGCGAGCGGTTGCGAGCCCTCGACGAGATGACACAGATCATGAAATCCCTGTGGACCGAAGAACGCACGACGTTCGAAGGTCAGCACTTCCAGGTGAAGGATTGTGTGCTCGAGCCCAAGCCCGAAGAGAAGCCGGCGATCCTGATTGGAGGCAGCGGCGAGAAGATCCTGATGGGAATCGCCGCGCGCGAGGCCGACATCTGGAACAACATGGCCGTCTTCCAGGGACAGCTCGAACACAAGGTGGGAGCGCTCCGAGCGCGATGTGCGGAGATAGGCCGGGATCCGGCGGAGATCACGATCGCCCAACAGTGCACGATCGTCATAGCGCCCGACGAGGCGACTGCGAAGGAACAGCTGGGCAAGGCGCACAAGGTCTACGGCGGCCACATGGGCGCGAGCCTCGAAGCCCACGGCATCTGGGGAGATCCCGCGCGGGTGATCGACGGCATCGAGCGCCACCGCGCCCTTGGCTGCACGATGTTCGTGATCGAGTTCTTCGGCCGGGATACCCGCGAACCGGCGAAGCTCTTCGCCGACACGGTTCTTGCGAAGCTGAGGTAGAAGCGAAGCGGGCCCATGGGTCGGGCGCTTCGTTGCATTGCCTCGAATCAGTCGGGACGCGAGCGAATCACCCACAGGCCGGCACTGACGACGAGTGCGCACGAGGCCAGCATGGCGAGAGAGATGCTGGTGGCCTGGGCAAGAAGACCGAGCATGAACCCGAAGAGGATCTCCCCCATGTACTCGGCCTGGGAGAGAAAGGACTGCACGGTGGCGCGCACGTCGCTGGTGGTGCGCCGGTTGACCCAGATGATGCTCACGCAACGGGTCACGGTCCATGCGATACCGCTGACGAGCACCACCCCCGCCATGCCGGTGGCATCGCCGGGCGCGAGGGCGAGCATGGCCAGGCCGAGCGCGCCCACGAAACAGGCCGCGGCGTAGACACGGCGTGCGACACCCACGCCATCGATGCGCGCCTCGACGATGCGGAGTGCAAGGGCACCGACCATCAGGGTGACCAGTCCGAGTGCCGTGAGCCAGACGATCGGCGCGGGCGCTTCGGGGAAACCGAGCTCGAGGAGCCGCTTCGGGAACAAACGCCCGAATGCGTCCGCGGCACCGTTCACGAGGATCGTCGCGGCGAAGACGACCATGATCTGGTCATCGCGGCGCGCGAGTTCGGCCCCGCGCCTGAAGATCGACACCGCCTCCTGCCAGCGATGCTCTCGGGTAGGCGTGAAGCCGTGCTCGGTGAAGCGCACCACGACGAACAATCCCAGCAGCCACATCCCGACGCCCGCAACCACGATCGCCGTGGAGAGAGCCGTAGCCCAGGCGAGCGCCCCGAAACCGACCAATCCGGCGGCCGCTCCAAATTGTTCCCTCCGAGCACTGGCAGTCAGCACGCCGGCAATGCGCCCGGGCTGGTCGAGTTCATCGTTGAGCCACGCCACGTCGGCACCGCTCGAAAACGTCCAGGCCAACCCCCATACCATCTGTGTCACGACGAGAGCTGGAAAAGCGGTCACGAGCCCAGTGGCCAACATGCCGGCACCCATCAGGACATGGGCGATCACGATGGATGCCTTCCGGCTGAGCGTATCCGCCACGACTCCGGTGGGGACCTCCAACGCCAGAGCGGTGAAGTTCTGGGCCGTGCCGAGAAGCACGAGTTGAAGGGCGGACAGATCAGCGACGGCCACGAGATAGAGGCTCGTAACGAGCCACCAGCCGCGGTGGAAGATCGCCCTCAGGAAGACCCAGCGGAGATAGACGGCGGCGACGTCCTTTGTCGGCACGCTCACGAGATCTGCCGTTCCAGCAGAAGCTGGCCTTCACTGGGGCCCGCGGCAGGGAGCGGCCGGCCGCTCGGGCTTGGTTTCCTGGTTTCAGCCGGCTCCGGTACTCCGGAGATCAATCTTCGCATGGGCGCTCATGTCCTCTGAGGGAGTCGCGTTTCGATTCTGGTTGGACATGAACGCTTTGCGCATCGGGTTCTCCAGTCTGTTCGCTGCGATCGGGAGTTCACCAGATGGCCACCCCCCGGGTCAACCCGAGTTCTCGATAGCCCTTGCGAAATCATATCGGACGATATAGTTTTTGATACATGAGACGACATCATCATCGACATCTTGGACGACATCATCGGCGACGGCATCGAGGGCGAGGGGCTCGGTTCGGGCCCTGGGCCTGGCAGGGCCGCTTCTTTGATCGAGGGGAGGTGTCTCTGGCACTGCTCTCCTTGCTCGAGGACGCCCCGAAACACGGCTACGAGCTGATGACCCTGCTCGAGGAGCGGACGGACGGGTGCTACCAGCCGAGCGCGGGCACGATCTATCCGACGCTCCAGCAGTTGCAGGATCAAGGCCTGGCCGGATCGCGGGAGGAAGAAGGCGGCCGACGCATCTACGAACTCACCGACGCGGGCCGCGAACATCTCGCGGGCGAAGCCGAACAGGTCAATCTGATCTGGGCGCGGCTCGAAGAGGACGATTGGGGTGGCTGGGGCCATGCCCATGACCCGGATGCCGCTGAGTTGATCCGGCCCAGCTTCCGACTGATGCAGGAAGCGGTACGAACCGTAGGCGCCTGCGACGACCCGGATGTCCGGGAGCAGGTCCGCACGGTGCTACGAAACGCACGAGACGAAATCCGCGACCTTCGCCGCGCATCCCGAGCCTGAATCTGACAACCGGGCGGAAGGCGGATACCGCCAGGTTCCAGCCCAGCATCGACCGGAAACATGATTGGGACCCACCGGGTGGCGTCCCTGCTTCCCGGGTTCGCTTCGCTTCTCGTGTCGGATCGCGGGGCGGGGGGCGGCCATCGCGGGATGGCTCGGCCGGGGGTCGAGTGTTTCGCAGGAGAAGCGAAGTGGCTCCGAAGAGCTCACCGACGCGGACGGCGATGACCTGGGGCCAACTCCTGGAATGTTAGTCCGCCAGCCAGCTGGCGGGGACGCAGGCGTTCTCGGTTGCCCAGCCTACGAGGCGCTGCGCCAGCGTCGGCTCCGCGAGAGATCTTTCAATGACGTAGGCGTGGACAGCTTCCGCGTCGGAGATCGAGAGCGCGTCGGCGAAACTTGCCATGCCTTTGGCCTGGCGGACTCCTCCCAACACGATGTCCGTCCACCGATCGTGAACCTCTGGCGTTGCAAAGCGGAGATCCGGGTAGAGCCCGCTGGCCTTCACGCCAACGCCGTGGCAGGCGAAACAGTATTGATGGTAGATCCCCCGCCCGCGGGCGATTTCGTCCTGTGAAAGCGCGACCTGGGGCGCCCGCACCTTGCCGGGCCGCCGAGGGCTGGCCGCCGGCCGTTTCTGGTCGCCGCCGAGCTTCCAGGCGAGAATCCGGCCTTCGTTCGTATCCTCGATTCGGATGAAGTGGCCACCGGCGCTACCCCCGGCGCCCGCCACCACCGCGACATACTGCTCGCCTCCCGCGGCATAGCTGATCGGCGGAGCCATGATCCGTGTTCCGGGCTCGGAGGCCCAGAGCCGCACGCCGGTTCGCGCATCGTAGGCTGCAAGACGTCCCTGCTCGCCACCCTGGAACACGAGGGAACCGGCAGTGGCAAGCACACCCGCCGGCAAGGCCGTCCTTCGCCGAACTTCCCAGACCTTCCTGGCCGCGACTGGATCCCAGGCCAGCAGGCGGGTAGGCGAGCAAGTCGCGAGGGCGACTTCCTCGTAGCCCTCCATGCTCGACGCCAACCGGTCGATATCTTCGCCCGTGTTGTACTTCACGGGCTTGTACGCGAACTCAGGATCGTGGAGGTATCTGTAGCCATACTCGACCGCCGGAACGTATACGAATCCCGTGCGGGGGCTGTAGGACATCGGGTGCCAGTTGTGGCCGCCCGCGATCGACGGGACCACGATCGCGTCCTTGTCATCCCAGGTTGCCTCCGGGCGTTCGACGGGCCGGCCGGTCGCCAGATCGACATGGGTCGCCCAGCTCACGGAGACGTATTTCTCGGCGGATAGGAGTTCACCCGTGGCGCGGTCCAGGACGTAGAAGAAGCCGTTCTTGGGCGCCTGCATCAACACCTTGCGCGAGCGTCCCCCGATTTCGAGATCTGCGAGGATCAGATGCTGCGTGGCGGTGTAGTCCCACTGCTCGCCGGGCGTCGTCTGGTAGTGCCAGACGAGGCGCCCCGTATCCGGGCGCAGCGCAAGGATCGACGCGAGGAAGAGGTTGTCGCCTCCGCCGGGACTTCGGGTCTCCCGGTGGTAGATGGACGAGTTGCCGACACCGACGTAGAGCAGGTCGAGTTCCGGATCCCAGGCCATCGAATCCCAGACGGTGCCACCGAGCCCGGACTCCCAGACGGAATCCTTCGACCAGGTCTTGGCCGCCTGCTCGAGCTCCGGGTGCTCATGTGGGCCGTCCTTGCTCGCAGGCACGGTGTAGAAGCGCCAGACGAGTGCCCCGGTCTCGGCATCATAAGCCGACACGTAGCCGCGTACGCCAAACTCGGCGCCACCGTTTCCGATCAGGATGCGTCCTTTCACCACACGCGGCGCGCCGGTGATCGTATAGGGCTGGTCCAGCGGTGCCGTGCGTACCTCCCAAAGCTGCTCCCCGGTCCCGGCCGAAAGCGCGACCAGCCGTCCGTCGAGGGTGCCGAGATACACGCGACCCTTCCAGACGGCGACTCCGCGATTCACCACGTCGCAGCAGCCATGGCGAGCCTTCCATCCCGGAACCTTCGGGTCGTAGCGCCAGTGCTCCACCCCCGTCGCGGCGTCGAGCGCGATCACTCGGCTCCAGGCCGTGGTGACATACATGACACCATCGACCACGATGGGGGTCGCTTCCATGCCGCGTGTCGTTCCGGTCGCAACCGACCAGGCCAGCCCGAGCTGCGTGACGTTGCGGCGATGGATGGATTCGAGCGGGCTGAAACGTTGCTCGTCCGTGGTCCGACCGTGAAGCGCCCACTCGGCTTCGGGCCTCTTGGCAGCCGATCCTGGCTCGGCCGCGGCCGGCATGCTCTGCAGAGAGGCGATCAGCGCGAATGCTCCGGCCAGGAGCAGACCCGCTCGGACCGTCCTCATTCGATCCGCGCCGCCTCTTCGTCTGCCAACAACACGGGACCGAACAACGCGGGATGGCGGCCGCGCTTGTCGGAATAGAATGTGCGCACGAGATCCATGTCTTTCTTCATGTCACCCGTTACGTCGAAGCAGGGACCGAAGCCGCCGGTCTTCTCCGTGTAGTCGAGGAATGAAAGACTCACAGGCACACCGGCGACCTGTGCCACGCGGTAGAAGCCGGATTTCCAATGAGGCCGCCAGGCGCGTGTCCCCTCGGCGGGAACCACAAGGCTCATCCGATCTGCGCGAGCGAGCGCTTCCGCAAGCTGCCCCACCAACCCGCCCGGACGGGATCGGTCCACGGGCACACCTCCGAAGGCGCGCATCACCGGGCCCATCGGCCCCCAGAAGATCGTGTGTTTCCCGATGAAGGAAAGCGAAACATCGAATCGCCAAGCGAACAAGATCAGGAGGAAGAAATCCCAACTCGAAGTATGGGGTGCCGCCACGATCACAGCACGATCCGGGACGGGATCACCTTCCACTGCGCTCCATCCAAGGAGCCGCAGAATCCCGCCGGCGAGCTGACGTCGCATGATGCCTCTTACCTCCGTTGTGGCGGAGACTACCTCAACCGAGCGGCTCGGGGCTGACGTGGAGTCAGCTTGACCACTGACGCGCCCTGGGCCCCGGCCCTCGGAGGCTTCGCGCTCCTATTCGTCATGGCTACCCAGAAACCGGCGTTTCCCGCCTCCCTCCTCCTCAGGCCGCCGAATCGTCAAAACGATGCCCGCAGCCCCACAGGCGCCGCCGACCAACCAGAAAAGAGCCGGCTCATAGGCACCATGAGCGCTCAGAAGCAGGCCGAGCGCCAGGGGACCCAGCCCGCTCGCGATCTGACTGACCAATTGGAGGAGCCCGAGGGCCGTGCCAAAGGAAGCGGCGCCGAAGAGCTCGCCCACGAGCAGGGATTGAAGGAGAAAGATGTTTCCGATCGTAAAACCGAAACCGGCGGCCGCCACCAGCAGCGCGGGTGTGCCTTCGACCGATGCAGCCAACGCCACCATGGCGGCTTGCAGCAGAAAGAGCGCCGCCGCGATGGGACGACGATCCATTCGATCGGTGAAGCTCCCCACCACGAGACGACCCACCAGGCTACCGCCGGCGGTCGCGCTGACCGCGAGCGCCGCAAGCTCCGGGCCGATCCGGCCGCGAAGGAAGGCCAGCTCGTGCATTGCAAATGCGACCTGGCAGAAGAGCATCAATCCAAACGAGGCCGCAAGACGGCGAAAGGCAGGACTGCGAAGAATGTCGGCCTGAGATCGCGTTCCGGGCCCGGGCCGGGACGCCTGCGATTCCGCGGCTCTGATTCGCGCGTCGCCATCCGCCTCGAGGCCATGCGAGCGGGGGTCCGACCGCAGGACGAAACCGATCACGGGCAAGGCGACCAGGAGCAGGATCACCGCGAGGCGATCCACGGCGACTCCAAGTTCATGCGCTGCGATCCATCCACTGAAGACGGGAACGAGGATGATGCCGCCCAGCGAGACACCGGTATGGGCCAGCATCATCGCCATTCCTCGCCGTGCCGAGAACCAGCGCGTGATGATCGAACCGCTCGGAATCGAGCCTGCCAGGGAGAATCCGATTGCAAGCACCACGTAGAGGGGAAAGATCTGCCATGGGGCAGTGACGCGACCGATCCCGATCAGCGCGAGCGCCATCACGGACACGCCGGCCAGGAGAAAGCCGCGCGCACCGAAACGATCCACCCCGCGCCCGATTGGAATCCCAACGAGGCCCGTCACCACCCAGTAGAGGCTGGTAGCGGCAGCCACCTGGGCACGATCCCATCCGCGCTCGGCCACCAATGCATCCAGGAATACGACCAGGCCGTAGAAGCCGATGCCGACCACGACGAATGAGAGCAGGCCGCACCCGAACGCGACGAACCAGCCGTAGAAGATCTTCGGCGCCAGCCGATGCAGGAGCGGGAGGGGACGTGTGGTGGGCAACTTGGTGGCCGGGCTCAGCGCTCATCCGCTTCGGACGGGCAATCGATCAGCTTGCAGGGGGCTCTACAGCTCTCCGTCTGGGAATCCGTCATCGGGGCTCCTGATGGGAAGAGCCATGGTACCGTTCCCCGTCGGGAAGAAGTCAGGGAGACCATCGTGACACAACTGGATCTTCAGGCCATCGAGGCGATCAAGCAGCTCAAGCACAAATACATGCGCTGCGTGGATCAGAAGCGTTGGGACGAACTCGAGCAGCTTCTGACGGAGGATGCGAGCTGTGCCTACAGCGGCGGGAAATACGCGTTCCAAGGCCGCGAGGCCATCATGGAGTTCCTCTCCGGCTCGATGAGCCGCGACAGCTTCGTCTCCTGCCATCGCGTCACCCAACCCGAAATCACGCTCACGAGCGAAACGACGGCGACGGGCATCTGGGCTCTCGAAGACGTGGTGATCGATACCGAGAATGAGTTCACGCTGCACGGGGCTGCATTCTACGAAGACGAGTACGTGCGGATCGATGGCGCGTGGAAGATCCGATCGACCGGCTATGAGCGAACCTTCGAAGAGATCCGAACGCGCAAGGGCGTACCCGGCCTGGTGCTGACGCAGAATGTCTGGGCGACTGAGTGAGGGTCGGCGGCCCACGAGAAATCGAGGGGCCGCACGCTACTCACCGTCGAGCAGTTTGAGGGCTCGCTTCGGCGCGACGCTCCGGTAGGCATGCTCGAGAATGGTTTCGATCATCGACCAATCGACGTCCCGATCGACGCGGATCCCGATCCAACCACTCGGCCCCACGTAGGGCGGCACGAAGAAGATCTCCGGCTTGGCTTCGACCAGCCCCTCTTGTGTCGGCAGATCCGCCTTGCACCAGATCGCGACCCGTTCGTCGCCATGATGGTCGACGTGGAAATTGCAGAACGTCTTCTTGCCGCCCCAGAAGGTCGGCGCGCCGTGGGAGAGACGCTCCGAGACCTCGGGCCAGCGGTTGACGATCTTGCGCAACTTGGTGAGCGGATCGCGGACTTTCGCCATTGCCAAAGAGTAGCCCGGCGACTCTCGTCCACGAACTGAGGGAAAATCGGTCAACGACGCCCTGCTACCATGAGGCCGAGGAGAGATCGATGTCCCAGCCCTATGCAGTGATTACGTCCGATGCCCATGCGGGGGCCAGCATTCAATCGTATCGCGAGTACCTGGACGAGAAGCACAAGGCGCTCTTCGATGAGTGGCGCGGGACGTACAAGAACCCGCAGAAGAAGCACATCGGTTCGAAGAAGCACAAGAACTGGGACGATGCGGAAAGACTTGGCGACATGGATGCGGAGGGTGTGGCTGGGGAGGTCATCTTCCCGAATACAGTTCCGCCATTCTTCAGATCCAGCGTGCTGATCTGCGGAAACCCCAAGCCCCAGGACTACGCACTCTGGCTGCAGGGAATTCGTGCGCACAATCGCTGGCTGGTGGATTTCTGCGCCGATCATCCGGAGCGGCGCACGGGAATCGGGCTCGTCTACCTGAACGACCTCGACGATGCGATGGAGGACATCCAGTGGATCGCGGACCACGGCCTACGCGGAGGCATCCTGTTGCCTCATGTTCCGGACGATTGCACGCATATCCAACCGCTCTACTCACCTGAATACGAGCGGCTGTGGGCGATGGTCCAGGATCTCGACCTGGTGGTGAACCAGCACGGCGGCATGGGTTCCCCGGATTACGGCAAGTGGCCCATTTCTCTACCGATCCGACTCGTCGAGACGGCCTTCTACTCGACCCGAAGCTACGGGCACCTTCTGCTGAGCGGCATCTTCCATCGCTTCCCCAAGCTTCGTTACATCCTCACCGAAGCTGGCTGCAGCTGGGTACCGGAACAGCTGGAGATGCTCGACATGTTCTGGTCGCGAATCGGCAGCGGCGCGGTCGGCGAGTTCGAATTCGCCAAGGAGGCCATGCCTCCGGAGCCGCCTAGCTTCTACGCGAAGCGAAACTGCTGGTACGGAGCCAGCTCGGCCTCGCCGCCGGAACTCGCCGGCCGATACGAAACGGGCATCGAGCGCATCTGCTGGGGGACCGACTACCCACACTACGAGGGCACCTACCCGAACACCCGGCTCGCCATGCGCCATTGCTTCCACGACAAACCCGAGGAAGAGGTCCGCGCGATCCTCGGAGGCAATGCCGCCGAGCTCTACGATTTCGATCTCGAAAAGCTCGCACCACTCGTCGAACGAATCGGACCGCGGCCGGGAGAACTCGCCAAACCGCTTTCCGAAGACGAATTCCCGAAGAAGACGCATACCAACGCCTTCCGTCGCTGAAGCTGAGGCAGAGGGCCTTCTCAGCTGCCGAGTAGCTCCTCCTTCAGCTGCCGCTTCACGAACTTTCCGTTCGCGTTGCGCGGGAGGTCTTCGCTCGGGAACCAGAAACGGACCGGCACCTTGAACGCCGCAATGCGTGCGCCCGCGTGGGCGCGAAGTTCATCCTCGCTGACACTCGCGCCGGGCTTGCAGACGACCGCTGCACCAGGCACTTCGCCGAAGCGGTCGTCAGGGACGGCGAACACCGCGCATTCCTTCACGGCCGGGTGGTCGAAGATCGCCGCTTCGACTTCCGCGCAGTAGATGTTCTCGCCGCCGCGCAGCACCATATCCTTCGCGCGGTCCCGGATCGAGATGAAACCGGCTTCATCCAAGGCCGCCAGGTCCCCGGTCCGAAACCAGCCCTCCGGAAATGCTTCCGCGGTTGCCTCGGGCTTGTTCAGGTAGCCCCGGACGTTGTTCGGAGCCCGTACGAGGAGTTCCCCGACCTGGCCGCAGGGCAGCACATTTCCCGCCTCGTCGACGATCTTTGCCTCCACGACAGGGAGTGCTGGGCCGACGGTATCCGGCTTGTCGACGAAGAAATCGCCGGAGTTCACGGAGATCACGCCACAGGTCTCCGTGAGTCCGTAGCCCGTGCCGGCCCGGCCGCGCTCGAGGTTGGCTTCGATCTTCTCGACGAGATCCGGCTGAACGGCGGCCCCGCCGCCACCGAGGCCGGCCAGGCTGGAGGTGTCCCGGCTGACGAACTCGGGATGCTCGACCAGTTCCCGGGACATCATCGGGACACCCGTGAAGGATTGTAGACGCTCACTCAGAAGCGTAGAAATCTGATCATTTGGCCGGGGGGCGACGCAGCCCGCCGTTCCGGATTCCGATTCAGATCTTCCGGGTCGAAAGGTCCTTGACCCAGGGCGAACGCCCTCCCGGCTCGACCG
>JAAETT010000076.1 GCA_024228115.1 bacterium | reverse complement strand
GCTGTTTCTCTGCGTCCAAGACATTTGCCATGGCCGGCGAGGCTATCCGCCTCGCCCGCCTCAACGTCCTGGACGACTCCCCGTTCTATGGCCGGTTTTCAGGTGATCACGTATGGCCGCTTTTGGGTGTTCACCGAGGCACGAGAGGATCGACCTGGCCGTCGAGCGCGAGCTCATTGCCGGCCGACTCCACGAAGATGCGCAAGGTCTCACTTCCCACAGGGGTTGAGCCACTCCAGGACAAGAACTGGCCGCTCATTCATCTGGCAATCCGGGAGATCAGATCCAGGGGCACGAAGCCCCAGTGGAGTAGAGTTGGTCAAGAAGCAGAGCGGCCGCTGAATGACAAGGACTGCTCTCTCAGGTACGAGTCGTTTGTTGCGGTTACCCAGGGAACCCCTGTTCCATGGGAAGCGACGCGCTCCGATGGGTCGCTACCAGACGCGGCGGAGCTGCTGGAGGCTGCAGGTTCGATCGTAGACTGCCAGATCTCGGTTATCGCTATAGATTGCCCCTGTCGCGCGTTCCTTTCTCTAGTCGGCGGCCAGCCGACGACGCGATCTCGGTCGAGTACGGTGGCCGCGGCTGCTCTACCCATACGCCAAACGTCCGGGCGTCCTCGGTCGCTATCTCATGAAACAGCTCGAGGTGCTGGGCTATCCGCTTGCTACCGCAGGCCGCTCGGATGCGGGCGTCGCCTCTCGTAGGAGTCACTGTTTTTCTTGGGCTGCGTGGTTCCGCGGGAACTGAGTACATATTCGGATCTCGTTGTATTCTGGTTGGCCGTTGGTTGAAACACTTCAGGGACCATGACATCTTCGAAGGTCGTGATGGGCGCCTGCGGGTAGAACCCTGCCTGCGCAAATGGAGTCGCGGAGAGGAGCGAGATGCCCTATGGAGAGCTTGTCGGGCGATGACCAGTCCGAGCAACTCAGCGGAGCAGGAAATCCCGAAGTGCTTTCTCGAGATGAGCTCCAGTCCCATCTCTGGAACGCCGCCAACATCCTCCGCGGCTCCGCCGTCGATCGCACCGATTGGAAGGGCTACATCCTCCCCCTCCTCTTCTTCAAGCGCATCAGCGACTGCTGGGACGAAGAAACCGCCGAAGCCGCCGAGCTCTACGGCGACGCCGACCCCGGCCACTTCGAAGAGATCCACCGCTTCCAGCTCCCCAACGGCTGCCACTGGAACGACGTTCGCGACACCGCCCAGAACGTCGGAACCGCCCTCAAGCATGCCATGCAGGAGATCGAGCGCGTCAACCCCGACACGCTCTACCGCGTTTTTGGCGCCACCGACTGGGGCAACAAGGAGAAGTTCACTGACGAGCTCCTCAAGGACCTGATCGAAGGCTTCTCGTCGATCTCGCTCGGCAACAACGCCGTCGACACCGACATCCTCGGCGACGCTTACGAGTATCTCGTTGGCAAGTTCGCCGACGTCACCCGCCGCAACAAGGCCGGCGAGTTCTACACCCCCCGCAGCGTGGTGCGGATGATGGCCGAGATCCTCGATCCCAAGGAGGGCGAGTCGATCTACGACCCCGCCTGTGGCACCGGCGGCATGTTGCTCGCCGCCATCGACCACGTGAAGCGAAACGGCGGCGACCCGCGCACCTTCTTCGGCAAGATCTATGGTCAGGAGAAGAATCTCACGACCTCCTCGGTCGCCCGGATGAATCTCGTCCTCCACGGCATCGAGGACTTCCAGATCGCCCGCGAGGACACCCTCCGCGATCCCGCCTTCACGGACGGTGCCGGCGGCCTCGCCACCTTCGACTGCGTGATCGCCAATCCACCGTTCTCGCTCAAGGAATGGGGGCGCGAGGTCTGGGAGAACGACCCCTGGGGCCGAGCGCAGTACGGCTTGCCCCCGGACGGATACGGCGACTACGCCTTCGTCCAGCACATGATCGCGTCGATGGCCCAGGGCGGAAGCAGCCGCATGGCCGTCGTCCTCCCGCAAGGCGCGCTCTTCCGCAAGAGCGCCGAAGGCAAGATCCGCGAAGCCCTCCTCAAGGAAGACCTGATCGAAGCAGTCATCGGCCTCGCGCCGAACCTCTTCTATGGTACCGGCCTTGCCGGCTGCGTCGTGATCCTCCGCCGCAAGAAGCCGGCCGAGCGGAAAAACAAGGTGCTCATCATCGACGCGTCGAGTCTCTTCCGGAAGGGCCGTGCGCAGAACTTCCTCGACCCCCGACATGTCGAGCAGATCATCAAGTGGTTTCAAGCCTTCAACGATGTCGAGGACCGCGCCAAGGTCGTCGCCCTCGATGAGATTGAAGAGGAGGGCTGGACGCTCAACATCTCCCGCTATGTCCTACCGCCCATCGGCGAGGAGATTCCGCCGCTGCCCGAAGCCGTCGCCGCATTCAAGGAAGCGCTGACGGAAGCCCGCGCTGCCGAAGACCATTTGCGCTCGGTGCTCGTGGACGGCGGGTGGCTCGACTGACAATCACCCCTCAAGACTATCAGCCTACGACCGTAATGTAGTGCAACTACAATAATGACTTGAAACTACAATAATAACTTGCAACTGCAATAATGACTTGCAACTGCAACTAGAATCGACGATTCTATAGCCATGGCCGAAAAGCCAGGAAAACGCAATTCGGGTCTCTATCGTGCTGATTTCGTTAATGAAAATTACTTTGGTGAAATCAAGCTAGGGTTGTCAGCAATACGAGGTTTCCGAAACGCCCTTGTCCAGCTTCTGAGAGGACTCTCTCAGTGGCCCGAGAAGACGGCCTACCTCGTACTTGTGGACCCGCGGGTCAGCGACTCCTCGCTTGCGGACGAGATGCAGGTATTCACAACCGCGCTACGTCCAGCGATCGCGGACCACCTGCGTCTGGTCATCGCGACGAACGGCGAGGTCAAAGGGGTGCCCTCCGAGGTCGAGGCCTCGATTCTCGAGAGCGTGCAACGCGAAGTCGAGGCGAGCCGCCGGTTGCCTTCCCCGCTTCCGCGCCCCGACAAACAGTCGGAGGTGCTCCGCGTTCTGCTCCATCAGTGGGTGACGGATGGCGGGCCCATGACCGCAGATTGGGTCGCCCGGGTCGTAGGGTGCAACTATCGAACGGTCGCCGCGACACTCGAGAAGCTGGATTCGTTGGTGGAGCGCCTGGAAGACCGCCGTTTTCAGCTGAAGCGCTTTCCCTCCGACGCCTGGGCGCGCTTTATCGCGACCTCCCGGAAGGCCCGTGCAACAATCGACTACGTGGACCAGTCCGGCCAACCACGTTCCCCAGAATCCCTGCTGCGCCGTGTCGCGAGCCTTGCACGGGACGACATCGCGGTCGGCGGGGTCTTCGGCGCAAAGCACTATCTCCCACAGCTCGATCTCGTTGGCTCACCACGACTCGACCTCTGTGTCCACACCAGCGCCGCTCGAACCGATCTCGATTTCGTCGACAGACTCGATGCGGCACTCGTCCCCGCAAGGTCGAGGTCCGACCAGCCTCGCGTCAGCGTTCACTTCCTGCGTCGCGCCGAGTCGTTGTTTCGTCGCGGCGAAGCTCGAATCCAGTGGGCGGATCCGATCGAGTGCCTCGTAGATCTCTGCGATGCGGGCCTCGACGCACAAGCGAACGAGTTCCTCGCACACCTGGAGAGCTATCGCGGCGAGATCGATGGCTGACCCGCACGGCATGATACCCGTCTCCCCTGGGCAGGTTCTCAGCGAAATCGCCGCGGCCGTGCCTGCCGATTGCCGAGAGCACTTGATCGTGATCGGGAGTCTCGCCGTCGGCTATCACTACTTCGCGGATGAGACCGAGATGGTCGTGCGGACGAAGGACGCTGACTGCGTCGTCTCACCGCGAGGCGCCGCCGTCGACGTCGGAATCGAGATTACGAACAAGCTCATCTCGAACGGTTGGACGCCGAGACAAGACGCCCATTGGAGCACGCCCGGCACCGCCTCGACGCCGGACGACGAACTCCCGGCGGTTCGATTGCAACCCCCCGGCGGCTCTGGGTGGTTCATCGAGCTCTTGACCGTTCCCGGTTCTCCGGCGGACGCCGGTCGGCAGTGGCTACGAATTCAGACCGACGGGGGCGACTTCGGTCTCTGCAGCTTTCGGTTCCTGTCGCTTTCGAATCTCCAGCCGATCGAGACACCGCTGGGCGTCGCCATCGCTCGCCCCGAGATGATGGCACTGGCGAATCTCCTCGAGCACCCGGAAATCGGACCTGAGTTGATGACTGCCGGCTTTGCGGGCCGCTCGGGGATCAAACGCAGCAACAAGGATCTCGGCCGCGTCATTGCCATCTCGACGTTGGCCCTCGCGAAGGATGAAGATGCGTTACTCCCGTGGTCCGAGCTCTGGCGAGATGCTCTAATAGATCGCTTCCCTACGAGCTGGCGAGAGCTCGCAGAACGAACAGGGGCGGGGCTCAAAGCTATCCTGGCGAGCGACGTCGATCTCGAGCAGGCGCAGCATACTTGTGTGAACGGCCTTCTCACCTCGAGACCGCCGACGCTCGATCAGTTCAGAGCCAACGGTCAGCGTCTCCTCGCTGAAGCGGCGAATCCGTTGGTAGAGCTCGTGAGAACCAGAGAATGAGCACGCGACTCAGTCAGAAGGAGCTCGAGTCCTACCTCTGGGGTGCGGCCACGCTGCTGCGCGGGCTCATCGATGCCAGCGACTACAAGCAGTACATCTTCCCGCTGCTCTTCTTCAAGCGGCTCTCGGATGTCTGGGACGAGGACTACCGCGAAGCGTTCGAGGACTCCCAGGACGATGGCTACGCGACGGCGACCGCCAACGACCGCTTCACCATTCCCGAAGGCGCGCACTGGAAAGACGCCCGCGACGCCTCACGCGAGGTCGGTAGGGCTCTGCTGAACGCCTACCAGGCCATCGAGGCCACCAACCCGCAGCGGCTGCAGGGTGTCTTCGGTAACGCCGCCTGGACCGACAAGGCCCAGATGCCCGACGAGACGCTCAAGAACCTCATCGAGCACTTCTCGAAGCACACCCTTAGCCTCGCCAACGTGCCCGAGGACGAACTCGGCAACGGCTACGAGTACCTCGTTAAGCAGTTCGCAGACGACAGCGGCCACACCGCGCAGGAGTTCTACACCAACCGCACGCTCGTGCACCTGATGGCGCAGATGCTTGAGCCCAAGGCCGGCGAGACCATCTACGACCCGACTTGTGGCACTGGAGGGATGCTCATCTCGTGCCTGGCCGAGGTGAAGCGCAACGGTGGCGACACTCGCACCATGGGCCTCTATGGGCAGGAACTCATCAATATCACCGCGGCCATCGCCCGAATGAACCTGGTGCTGCACGGGGTGTCCGACTTCGACATCCGCAGCGGCAACACCCTGCATGAGCCGGCCTTGATCGAGGGCGATCGGCTCAAGATCTTCGACGTAGTTCTCGCTAATCCGCCTTACTCCATCAAGAAGTGGAATCGCGAGGCGTGGCAGAGCGACCAGTGGGGGCGCAACTTCCTCGGCACACCGCCGCAGGGCCGCGCCGACTACGCCTTCTTCCAGCACATCCTGAAGAGCATGGACCCGAAGACGGGCCGTTGCGCGATTCTCTTTCCGCATGGGGTGCTCTTCCGCAACGAGGAAGCTGAGATGCGGACCAACTTGATTGAGACAGACCAGCTGGAGTGTGTTCTCGGACTTGGACCGAATTTGTTCTACAACTCGCCGATGGAAGCGTGCGTGCTGATCTGCCGCACCTCGAAGACCCCCGATCGTAGGGGGAAGATCCTCTTCATTGATGCACTCAATGAGGTCGCCCGCGAGAAGGCCCAGAGTTTCCTCAAGCCAGAGCACCAGGCCAGAATCCTCGAGGTGTATCAGAAATTCGCAGACCAGCCCGGCTTCGCTTTCGTAGCGACAATCGAAGACGTGCTCGCGAACGACGGCGATCTCTCGATTCCGAAGTATGTTGAGAAGGTCGCCTCAGATGGCGATGAGGGAGGATCACGGGATCTGCCCGCCGCTTGGCTGTCCCTTGAAGACGATGGCAGTGTCTTTTGGACCGAAATGAATTCCCTCGTGGAGATGCTCGATGGTGTCATAGCGGAGGAGGCGAACGATGCCTGAGGCGCTCAAGCAAACCCAGGCACTCCGCTTCGACCAGATGGCCGTGCAGGTCAAAGACAAGGTCAAGCCCGCTGAGGCGAACGTGGATCGGTATGTCGGGCTTGAGCACATTGATCCCGAGTCACTGAAGATTCGGCGCTGGGGCGAAACAAGCGATGTTGAGTCCAGCAAGATCATCTTCAAGTCTGGCGACATCATCTTTGGGAAGCGGCGTGCCTATCAACGAAAGCTCGCTGTAGCCGACTTTGATGGGATTTGCTCCGCACACGCGATGGTTCTGCGCCCTAAGGCGGACGTCGTCCTGGACGAGTTCCTACCGTTCTTCATGCAGAGCGACGACTTCATGGACCGTGCGGTGAAGATCTCGGTTGGCGGGCTTTCGCCGACCATCAACTGGAGAGACCTCGCGAAAGAAGAGTTCGTGCTGCCACTGGTGGAGACCCAACAGCAGATTGCGAAGGTGCTGCAGGCGAGCAGACACTACGTCGAACGACTGGCAGACGTGAGCAGGGTGCTCGAGAAAACCTCTCAATCGACCATCGATCGACTTGTTGAGCAATCGGTTGCCGACTCGCCCAAGCATTGCCGCTTCGGCAGTGCGCCGCATCAGACGACGATTGCCTTGGACGATGCTGCTCAAATAACAGATTGCAAACATCGAACGCCAGAACTCGTCGATGCCGGAGTACCAATGGTTGCTCCAGGCGACATCCGATGGGGCGAAATCGAGCTGGAATCGTGCAAGCGGATCGCCGCCACCGAGTATCCGAGCTTTATGGATCATGTCGCCGTACAGGAGGGCGACCTAGTACTGAGCCGGAATCAGTCCTTCGGTATCGCTTCGTATGTCACGACCGATACTAGATTTGCTCTCGGCCAAGATACGGTGCTGCTACAGCCGGCGCTGTACACGTCGAGCTACATCTATTTGATGCTCAAATCGACCTTCGTGCAAAGGCAGATCTTGCGCTATGCCGCGGGGAGCACGTTCGGGCGGATCAATCTGGGGGACATCAGGCGACTAAGGCTCCCGAAGGCAGACTCGCAATCTCTGAAAACCGCACACCGCATTTGGACGAGATTGGAATCTAGTCTGCAAGCCGCCGCAAACAGGAGTCGCATAGCTGCGGAGAAGAACGCGATGTTGGTCAATCAGCTGACGTCGGGGGGGGGCACGTACCCAATGACCTTCAACGAAGCAAACACCGTCGAAGCCTTCGTCCGCGACCTGCTCTGCGGCGGCATCACCCATCACACCGCCGTCGGCCCCGGCCTTGCTCGGCACACCGGCCAGATCCCCGGCCTCGGCTGGCACTACCTCTCCCACCAGAATCTCCCTCGCCAGCCCCACGAAGCTCTCGCCGAGGACTGTCTCGGCGAGGCCCTCATCCGCCTGAACCCCACCATCGCCGCCCAGCCCGATCGCGTCGACGACGTGCTGTACCGGTTGCGGGCGATCATCATGGGCGTCCGCAGCGACGGGCTGGTCAAGGCCAACGAGGAGTTCGCCGCCTGGCTCACTGGCGAGAAGTCGATGCCCTTCGGCGAGAACGGCGAGCACGTCACCATCAAGCTCATCGACTTCTACGACATCGAGCAGAACCAGTACGTCGTTACCCAGCAGTACACCTTCCGCGCCGGCAAGACCGAGAAGCGGGCCGACCTCGTCCTGCTCATCAACGGTATGCCGCTGGTGCTCATCGAGGCGAAGACCCCTGTCCGCTCCAGCCAGAGCTGGCTCGACGGGGCGCTGCAGGTGCACGACGACTACGAGCGCAACGTGCCCGAGCTCTTCGTACCGAACGCCTTCTCCATCGCCACTGAGGGCAAGGAGTACCGCTACGGTTCGATCCGCATGCCCGTCGAGTTCTGGGGCCCGTGGCGGCTCGAGGACGGCGATGTCCTGCCCTCGATGGAGCAGGTCGAGAAGGCGGTCACCTCGATGCTCCGGCCGCAGGTCATTCTCGACCTGCTGGCGAACTTCACCTCATACGCGACGCACAAGGGCAAGCAGCGCATCAAGATCATCGCCCGCTATCAGCAGTACGAGGGCGCGAACAAGCTCGTCGAACGCGTGGTGGCCGGCCACCCGAAGAAGGGTCTGATCTGGCACTTCCAGGGCTCAGGCAAGTCGCTGCTCATGCTCTTTGCAGCCCGCAAGCTTCGGCTACATCCGGCACTCAAGAATCCGACGGTGATGGTCGTCGTCGACCGGATCGATCTCGACAGCCAGATTTCGAGCACGTTCTATGCCGCCGACGCCCCCAACCTGGTCAAGGCCGAGAGCCGCAAGGACCTGCAGGAGCTGCTCGGGAAGGACGTCCGCAAGATCATCATCACGACGATCCACAAGTTCGGTGAGGCGGATGGCGTGCTCAACGAGCGCGACAACATCATCGTGCTGGTGGACGAGGCGCATCGCACGCAAGAGGGCGACCTGGGCCGCAAAATGCGGGATTCCCTGCCGAACGCGTTCCTCTTCGGCCTGACCGGCACACCGATCAATAGGGCCGACAAGAACACCTTCTACGCCTTCGGAGCCGAGGAGGATGCCAACGGCTACATGAGCCGCTACGGCTTCGAGGACTCGATCCGGGATGGGGCCACGAAGGAACTTCATTTCGAGCCGCGGCTCGTCGACCTCCACGTGGACCAGGCCCAGATCGACGAGGAGTTCCGTACGCTTACAACGGACCTCAGCGATGAGGAGCGCGATCAGCTGTCCAAGAAGGCCGCCAAGATGGCGGTTCTGCTCAAGTCTCCGGCACGGGTACAGGTAGTCTGTGCCGACATCGCCCAGCACTTCCAGGAGAAGGTGGCCCCTAACAGGGTGCTGAAAAACCCCGTGCTTCACTCCTTCAAATGGTAGAAAAGAGGCGGGGGTAGAGGGAATGCGGGGAAGCGATCGAGAGCAGGGTTCGATGTTCAGCTACGTAGCGCTGGAAGACCGGATTCCGGCGGATCAT